>CADBTD010000186.1 GCA_902797535.1 uncultured Ruminococcus sp.
GCAGCAAATGCCGTGATAACGAGCAGGAATATCACACATACCTCGAAGAAAATAAACTCGGGATCATGTGCGGCTATGCTCTTTATATTTGCCTCGTTGTACAATGCGCTCATCGTTATACTCTCCAGACGCACTCCGAAGGCGCTGTATATCTCTGCTGTGATCATATTCGCTGCCTCGATAATAACAGACGTTATCACCGCAAACACAGGACATATCACCGCCGTACCCAGTATAAAGCTTCTGCGTGAAATGCCGCCGTTTACCGATAGGTTCAGCAGTCTGCTCATGACCACAAGAAAGAATACCGCCGAAAATAATACCGCCGCAGGCTCAAATACATCTGCATCAAGCACATCTATCGTGCCGTCTTTTTTCAGTACCGCAAGAAAAAGCATATGCATCAGGAATATCCCGCCCAGCGCCGAAGCCAGGTATACAAGATACGCCGCCAGACCCTCACGGCTTTTGAATACATATCTGAGAAAGTCACGCATTGTTCTCCCCTCCCGTCATCGCTATAAGAAGCTGCTGAAGAGTAGGCTGTGATATCTCAAGGCTGTCGGGAACGTCCTCGGCCTCGCCCTTTATGCAGGCAGAGCACAGACTTCCCACCTCAGAACGTGTAAGCACCTCCCTGCCCTTGATATAGCTGTCAACATCAACGGTCTTGCCCTCCACAAGATAGCAGCTTCTCCTAAGACTGTCGCTGTCCTCATCAGCTATCAGCTTTCCGTCCCTGATAACAAAGCAGCGCTCGAACAGTCCCGCACATTCGTCGATAAGGTGCGTAGATATAATAAATGCGGCTTCGGTCTGTTCAAAGCGTTCAAGTATCAGCCTGTAAAGCAGCTCACGGTGATTTGCATCAACGCCGAGAGTAGGCTCGTCAAGGAATATGAACTCCGCACCGCTTGACATTGCGAATATCACCTTTGCTATGGTGCGGTATCCCGTTGAAAGCTGTGACATACGCTTTTTCATGTCAAGCCCGAACTGTCCGCACAGTTTTTCGGCATACTCACAGTCAAAGTCCTTATAAAAAAACTTCGTAGACTTTATAACGTCACGCACCCTCATATATGCGGGTATCAGGTCATCAGCGCCCATGCAGTAAATACGCCTGAGCAGCCTGTCATTTTCCATGACGTTTTCTCCGTCAAGAAGTACCTTTCCCGAGGTCGGGAAATCGCGGTTGCCCACCATATTCACAAGGGTAGTCTTGCCTGCGCCGTTTCTGCCGAGCAGTCCGTATATGCTTCCCTTTGCGATGCTCAGCGACACACCGTCAAGGGCTGTTTTGCCTCTGTATCTCTTTGTCAGCGACTGTATCTCTATTTTACTCATCTGTCTGCACCGCCTTTCAGCATATCTATTATATCCTCTCTGCTCAGACCCAGACGCTGTGCCTCAGCAAGAAGCGGCGATATGAAATCATCATAGAATTTCACTCTTCTGTCGTCACGCACGTTCTTGTTCGCATTTTCAGCCACATACATTCCCATACCTCTTTTCTTGTACACAAGACCCTTTTCCACAAGTATGTTCACACCCTTGCGTATGGTAGCAGGATTTATCTTCAGCGTCTGTGAAAGCTCGGTCGTGCTCGGTATCTGTTCGTCTGTCTGAAGCTGACCTGTCACTATCTTGTCCTCAAGCCATTGTGCTATCTGTATGTATAACGGCTCTGTATCATTAAAGCTCGGAAAACTCCCACCCATTTTGCTGTCACTCCTCTCATAAGTATATGCCGGCATCAAAGTCTTTCCTCTAAGCAAGTTATTACTTAGTTGGTTAGTTACTTATGTAACTAAGTATACCAGTGATTCCATGTTTTGTCAATAGGACGCGCGAACATTTGTATGATATCACAAAAACCGATGCCGCTATTTGTGCAAAAAAACTCCCGACACTGCTGACATTGCAGTATCGGGAGCCGTATAAGCGCTTATCAGGCTGTTTTCATCTCGGCATTCTGAAGCTGTAGGTATGTATATCCGCCCTCTTCATACGAGGTCAGTGTGCCCCACACGGTAAACTCCTCACCTTCCTCGGGGTAATCCTCGGGATAGGAAAAGTCGCCGTCGAGCACAAATTCTATACCCTGAGCACAGCAGGCAGTAGCGTCTGCGATTATCACCGCATAATAGTCCTTGCCGTTTTCCTCAAGATGTGAGAACGAGCCCTCGGCACGCACCAGCTTTCCCTTGTAAAGATCGGGATTGTAGACCATGTCAAATACCTGTGCATAAGTCATGGTGGCATCAAGTATCGTCAGGTCTATGTCAAAGCCGTCATTTGCCGCCTCAATGCCTTTCAGTTCAGCAAATGACTTTACCGAACTTAGCTCCTCACCCGACTCCAGCGGCGAATAGTCATCTCCCACATACCAGCCGTTTTCCGTGCCCGAGTCATCGTAGCTGCCGTCTGTTGTGGAAGTGTCTGCGGCACTGCTTTCCTCTGCCGCTTTCACCGACGAAGTCTGCTGTTCTATGAGCTTATCCATTTTTGAGCTGTCACCGCATGATGACAGCATCACCGCTGCTGCCGCAGCAGCCGCTATGATCTTCGGCTTCATGATAAGGTCACTCCTTTCCCTTCACGAGGGATACCAGCCAGAACACTGCGAAAACGACTATATCCGCAGTAACTATTGTCGAGCCCGTAGGCGTTGAGAAAAGTATGGATATGACTATGCCGGCAGCGGCACATATCACCGATATGACCGCCGAGCATATTATTACTTTCAGAAAACTCTTGAACACCCTCATCGCCGAAAGCGCAGGGAAAACGATGAGCGCCGATATCAGCAGCGAGCCCACCAGATTCATCGCAAGCACGATTATCACTGCCGTTATAACAGCTATCAGCAGATTGTATGCGTCCGCCTTTACGCCCGTAGCCTTTGCGAAATTCTCATCAAAGGTCACAGCGAATATCTTGTTGTAAAACAGCACGAATATGCCTATCACAAGCACTGCCATGATAATGCACAGCACCATCTCGGCATCCGTTACAGTAAGTATCGACTGCGAACCGAAAAGCGTTCCGCACACATCTCCCGCAACATTTGCCGATGCCGAGAACAGATTTATGAGCATATATCCCACAGCGAGCGCTCCGACAGATATCATTGCAACCGCCGCATCGCCCTTTATTTTCGTGTTCTGACCTGTCTTCAGCAGAAGTATAGCTGCTATCAGCGTGACAGGCAGTATAACTATCATATTGTTCGTTTCATCCAGCAGCTTTGCGAGCCACATAGGAAAGCTGTTATCACCCGACGCTGCACCTTTCAGCAGCACCGAAGCAACTATCGCCGCCGAC
Organism: uncultured Ruminococcus sp.; assembly: GCA_902797535.1. GTDB lineage: Bacteria > Bacillota > Clostridia > Oscillospirales > Ruminococcaceae > YE71. The sequence continues at coordinate 3,328 of CADBTD010000186.1, forward strand.
ATAGCGCCGAAAGCCACATGAGAAAGCCCGTCGCCTATGAAGGAAAACCTTTTCAGCACCAGAGTCACACCGAGGAGCGACGAACAGAGTGCGATGAGAAGTCCTACCACCATAGCGCGCTGTACCATCGGAAACTCAAAATAGAATACCAGTTTATCCCACAGCTCACTCATTTTCGTCACCGCCTTCCGAAAGCATAAAGCTCTGCCCTATCCTGCTCGAAACATATTCCTCGCAGGTGCCGAAAAACAACTGCTTGTTGCTGCCTATATGAAGTATATGAGAAGCGTATCTCACCGACATATGTATGTCATGAGATACCATTATCACTGTTATGCCTTTCTTGTTCAGCTCTGCTATCATTTCGTAAAGCTCAAGCTGTGCTTTCGGGTCAAGTCCCGTTACAGGCTCATCGAGCAGCAGCATACTGCTCGTAGCACAAAGCGCCCTTGCAAGCAGCACTCTTTGCTGCTGACCGCCGGAAAGCTCTCTGTAACATCGTCCTGCGAGTTCCTCTATGCCAAGCTGACGCATAGCAGAAGCACAGCGTTCCTTTTCCTGCTTGCTGTAAAAAGGTCTCAGACCGCACCTTGCAAGGCAGCCCGACTGCACTATCTCACGCACCGAAGCAGGAAAATCCCTCTGAACAGGGGTCTGCTGCGGAAGATATCCTATCTCCTTTGAAGAGAATCCGCCGACATAGCGTATCTCTCCGCTCATGACGCTTTTCAGACCCAGCATAGCCTTTATAAGTGTGCTTTTTCCCGAGCCGTTCTCACCGAGTATGCAAAGGTAATCTCCCTCGCTCACGGTAAAATTCAGCCCCTCTGTTACTGCGTTTCCCTCATACCCGAGAACAGCGTCAGCACAGATCATCTGTTCGCTCATTCTTCCACCGCCTCTTTTTCAAGCGCGTCCTTGATCTTTCTGTAGTTCGACTGCATAAGACTCAGATATGTCATGCTGCTGCTTTTCAGTTCGTCCTTAGTGACCGACTGCAGTGAATTGAGCATAACTATGTCACGGTCCTTGTCGCTGCTGTTTTCAAGCACTGCTTTCGCCAGCTTTCCGTCCGAGCCTTCTATCACATATACCGACTTTAAACCAAGCTCGTCCAGCTTTTCCGCAAGAAAAGCCACCGTTTTAAAGCTCGCCTCGCTCTCGGCCGAACAGCCCTTGAATGCCGCATAGTAGTCAAGTCCGTAATCCTTAACAAAGTAAAGGAACGGGAATCTGTCTGCGAATACCATCGTCTTCTTTGCGGGGTCTTCCACCGCGTCAAACATATCCTGAAAATCCATATCCAGCTTTTTCAGTTCCACCGAGTACTTCTCATAATTATCGCGGTACTCGTCGGAATGTGCCTCGTCCATCTCACAAAGGCAGTCGGTTATCTCCGCACAGAAAAGGTCTGCGTTTTTCAGTGACAGCCAGACGTGCTCGTCATATACTACGCCCTCTTCTTCCTCTTCCTCAGGCTCCATGCCCTCTTTTTCCTCTTCGGCTTCCTTGCGGTCACCTGCCACGTCAAGCAGTCTGATGACCTTCATTTTGCTGTTCACAGGCGCAGCCAGTGCGTCATCCACCCACTTTTCACTTTCGCCGCCTGTGCATATGAACAGGTCACAGGACGATATCTCCGCCATATCCTTGGTTGACGGCTGATAGTTGTGAAGGTCGGCGCCGTTAGCCAGCAGATATGTTATATCAAACTCATACGAGCGTCCGCCCGTTATCTGCTTCACCCAGTCATACTCGGGGAACGCAGTGCAGACAACGCTTATCTTTTCCTCATCGCTCTTCTTTATATCAACGGGAGCGTCAGCCATGCATCCCGAAAGCATTACAGCCGCCGCAGTCACAGCTGCCGCAGCCTTTATCATTCTTCTCATCATCAGTGTTTACCTCTTAGTGTATGATACTCATTCCTGTATGTCATTATTCTCAGCGGCACTTGTCGCATTTTCCGAGAAGCACAGTACTGCTGTCTATCGCAAAGGAATCATTTTCAAGGATCCTTCCGACTATCTCACGGCTTTCCTCTTCATCCATGTGACACAGCTTTCCGCAGACCGTGCATTTCAGGTGCAGATGATGCGCACATTCGTCACCGTCGGTTATCTGATATACGAACTGCCTGCTGTTGCCTCTTACTATGCGCTTGACCGCACCGCTTTCCACAAGCTCCTTGATAAGGCGGTATACGGTGCTTTCACCGGGCGCCTTCTTCACCGAGCTGTCTTCCTTCATCATAGATGCGATCTGCTGTACCGTAAATGCTTCGGCGCTGTGAGCTTTAAGAAACCTTATGAGCTCCTCACGCTGGATAGTCTTATATGTTGCCATATCCGCCCTCCGTTCTATGATTTGAGAGTTATTCCCAATTTTGTATTATAACACACTAATCCACCTAAGTCAATAGCTTTGCAGGTTATTTCACAAACATTTCACATTTGAAAATTACTCTCATTTTCATTTTCGATCTGCGGCTCATCACCCGTCAAAATATGCGTCAAACTGCATTTTTATCAATATTCTATACAATGTTTTTGTTTTGTTAATATAATGAATGTATAATTATTTTCATGAGAATTTTTTATTTGTGATTCTGAAAGGAGAAACACTATGTTTTGTACAGTTTGCGGCGCACAGATCGCCGATGGGGTAAAATTCTGCACGTCCTGCGGTGCGCCTACAGAAAAAGACAGCGTATCACAGCCTCAGTCCGAACCGGTCACGGTACAGCCCGTACAGGCTGCTGCAGCACCTCAGCCTGCAATACCTCAGCCTGCGGCGCCGTCTCAGGGCTTTGACCCCTCTCTTGCACAGGCAGCTGATGAACTTCAGCAGTACTGCAAGATAGATATGGACCCCAAGCCCTCGAATGCCATTGTTATCATATTCGCAGTTATCGGTCTGCTCATGCTTATAATAGGCATAGCAGGTGCGCCGTTCATGATAGTTCTCGGGATACTGCTGGCGCTCTTCGGAATCCTTGCAAGAAAGCTCGCTTACGACGGAAATGTAAAGCGTGCCACAAGGCTCAAAAACATCTTCGGGCATGACGGCGAAGAAAACGTACTGCGTGAATTTGCCGCCGCTGAAAAAATGGCAAAGGATAAGTTCAGAATGTCCACAGGCTATATCTTCGGCAAGAGAAGCGAAGTTTTCCGCATCATGGATATACAGAAGGTCACCAGAGTTGTTCACTCCACTAATGGTATCCCCACCAACGTAACTCTCGAGGTGAACATCAGCGACGAAACAGGAAGCGGCACAGTACAGCTCTGCACTCTTTCCCTCGGCAAGAGCAAGAATCAGGCAAATGAGATCTACGAGCAGATCGTCAACCGCCAGGAATACATCAAGCAGCAGTACTTAAACGCTCACCCCGAACTCGCTCAGCAGTGATCATCACACATGAAAAAGCCCCGCAATCACGCGGGGCTTTATTATTGCCTTATGAAGTATATCCGTAGTTTCTGAGTATCGTCCTGCACTCAGCCTTTGCCAGCTTTTTAAGGTTTGCGTCGCTCAGCAGCCACGCCCTTACAGCAGGATTTGTGTGATAGGAATGCTCCAGAAGTATCCCCGGGACTCCTACCTCCTCAGCACCCCACAGAACGGTGTAGTATATCTTTCCGTTGAGGTGATAGCTGATGACGCCCGACCTGCTCCATGTAGTCAGCGACTTGTTGAAGGGTATGCGCCTTGATATCGAGATACCTCCGGGGGTTATATTGTCCGAAGCAGTCTGACCCAGGTCAGCCGCCAGCTTCAGTGAAGCACTGTTACTCATGCAAAGGTCATTCGGGAAGCACTGTATCACCCAGTTGTTCGTTTCTGCCCAGTGAGATACGGCATTCGTGTGCAGCGATATGAAAAAGTCGGTACCCGCTGCATAATTTCCTCTTGTCACAAGGGAATTGTACAGCCTTGCATCGTATTTTTCGTTGCGCACTCCGGGAGCGAATCTGTCAGCCGAAAGGTCAAAGTCGCGGGTTATCTTGACATCAACATTGTTCTTTTCAAGCTCCGCTTTGAGATAGTGACCCAGCTTTAGCATCTGCGTACCCTCGGCATAGCGGTAGCTTCCGCCATACCCCCACTGCGCAAAGTTGTTGTTGCAGCCGAGATAGTGACCGGGGTCAAGTGTTATCCCCAGCTTCAGCCAGCCGTATACCGTTCCCGCAGTTGACCCGGGCGATGTCTTTATACGGTTGCCCGACACATACTTGCAGCGCACACGGTACTCATATTTCTTTGTCTGACCGGGATTCTTCACATAGTCATCATAGCTGTTGACCATGTTCGGCAGTGTAGCCACAGTCTGCCAGCCGTTCTTTGATATGCGGCGCTGTACCACATATTTGTACACACGGCTGTTCTTTGAAGCCCCCCATGATACCCTGATAAAATCACGGCTCAACCCCTTTGAGGCTTTCGGTTTGGTTATCTGCGGAACATTTTCCGATACCGTACTGCTTATCTCTGAGATGAGATCGTCACTTTCGATGTAAAACGCCTCGTATGACTTTTCGGCAGATACCGTTATCCCGCCTGCGAATGCTGACCCTGACAGCATCACAACAGCCGCACAAGCTGTAGTCAATGCTCTTCCGATAAAACTTTTCATAAAGTTTCCCCCTATATTTTTTTATCCTTGCGTCAAAAAATGCTTTTTTTCGCACCTCAGACACAGTATAATCATCTTCGGAAGAGTTGCCGCTTTTCTGTTGTTCTGTTTTTATCTTTCGTCTATGGGAATATATACCTTCTCTTTCATGACCGACTTATAAGCAGGTCTTATTATGCGCTTGCCTGTGACAAGCTCCTCAAAGCGGTGTGCACACCATCCTGCCATTCTTGATACCGCAAACAGCGGAGTGAACAGGTCTCCGGGTATCCCGAGCATTCTGTAGACAAGCCCCGAATACATATCGACATTAGCGCACATAGCCTTGATATCGCCCTTCTTCTCAGCAAAAAGCTCGGGAGTAAGGCGTTCTATCGACTCAAGCAGATTGAATTCACGCTCGTATTCCGTTCCTTCAGCCAGCTTTCTTGCGTTAGCCTTGAGTATAACGGCTCTCGGGTCGGAAAGGGTGTATACCGCATGACCCATACCGTAGATAAGTCCCGAACGGTCAAAGGCCTGCTTATCGAGTATCTTTCTGAGGAAGTCGGCTACCTCGCCTTCGTCCTCCCAGTTCTTCACGTTTTCCTTTATGCACTCAAACATCTCGCACACCTTTATATTCGCACCGCCGTGCTTAGGTCCTTTGAGCGAGCCTATAGCTGCCGAGTATGCCGAATAAGGGTCTGTGCCCGATGATGTGAGTACGCGGCAGGTGAATGTCGAGTTATTTCCGCCGCCGTGTTCAGCGTGCAGCATCAGCATTATGTCCAGCAGCTTTGCCTCCTCGTCGGTGAACTTTCTGTCAGTTCTCAGCGCCGAAAGTATCATCTCTGCTGTTGAATGTCCCTTTATCAGCGGATGCATTATCATGCTCTCGCCGTCATACACACGCTTTTTCACCTGATATGCCGACACCATTATGTTCGGCAGCTTTGAAATTATTGATATAGCCGTAGCCATCTCATATTCGGGACTTCTGTTTTCGGGGTTCTCGTCATAGGAATACAGCGAAAGCAGCGCACGTCCCATCTTGTTCATTATGTTGCGTGAAGGCGCTTTGAGTATCATATCCTCAAAGAAGTTCTGCGGCAGTGCCCTGTTTTCATCCATAAGCTCTGAAAATGCCGCCAGTTCTTCATGAGTGGGAAGGCTTCCCATCAGCAGAAGATATACTATCTCCTCATATGCAAAACGGTTTTCCTTAACTGCATTTTCCACCAGGTCCTGAATGTTGTAGCCTCTGAATATCAGCTTGCCGTCTATAGGAGATTTCTCACCCTCGTTTATAACATATCCGTGTACGTTGCAGATATTTGTCAGACCCGCCATAACGCCTGTTCCGTCAGCGTTTCTGAGTCCTCTTTTCACAGTGTATTTCTCGTACAGTTTTGGGTCTATCGCATTGTTAGCCACAAATTTCTGGTACAGCATATTTCTTGCTGTTTCGTTCGCCATATTATACCTCTCGCTTTCCCCTGCGGCATCACCCGCAAGAAAGTAATATACTTAATCATTATACACTAAACTGCTTGATTTGTCAAGTTTTCAAGGGAGAAATGAATAATGAAGGACCATATTCGCATAATCCTCGTCACAGCGTTGCTACTTGCCGTCATGCCGCTTGCGGGCACAGTATATAGACAACATACAGCAGTCCCCGCAAAAAGCGCTTCCTCGGGCAGTACAGCCGAGACTGTCCCGATACTTTTCGAGGACACGGGTGAGGTCCGTCAGCTTTCCATGCACGACTATATTGTAGGTGCGGTGTTTGCACAGATGCCTGCGGATTTTGATCCGGAAGCTCTTAAAGCGCAGGCGGTGCTTGCAGCTACCTATGCCCGAAGCATGACCGAGAGCGAAAAAGCCTCCCCCACCGAGGCTCTGAAAGGTGCCGTCATCAGCACCGATAAATCAAAATATCAGGCTTACTTTACCCCTCAGCAGGCAAAAGCCCTTTACGGCAGTGACTATCCCGATGCCCTTGAACGTATATCGTCAGCCGCCGACTATGCAGAAAGCCTTACCCTATGCTATGAGGGCAGACCGATAATCGTCGCCTTTCACGGAATATCCTGCGGCAGTACAGAATCCGCATGGGATATGTGGGGCAGGGATATCCCGTACCTGTGTGCCGTTTCAAGCACCTCCGATGCC
>CADBTD010000187.1 GCA_902797535.1 uncultured Ruminococcus sp.
TATATTCTTTCAAAGAGCGCCTTTATCCTTGAAAATGTATCCTCGGAAATGTCGTGGGCTATCTTTGCCGCTTCATCTGCCGATGTCACCTCATCTACCCCCAGCTTTCTCAGCGCCGCGGTCAGCACATTCTGCTTTTCGGTGATGTGGTCAGCTTCACTGCGTCCTTTTTCCGTCAGCAGTATCCGCCCGTTGGGGTCTCTTTCTATATATCCTGCCCCGGTAAGATAATCAAGGTATTTTGACACTGTGGGAGGCTTTACACCCATCGTGTCGGCTATATTTATCTGTCGTACCCCTCCCAGCTTGCTGCTGAGTTCAAGTATAGCTTTAAGACATTCTCCCCTTGCCTTGGTCAGGTCTTCCATTTCATATTCTCCTTCTAAGGGTATTAGCTTATGCTAACTAAATTATACACCAATCATAATGAAAATAGTGGCATAATATCGACTTTAAATAACTGCCTGAAATAAGTTGGCGCTCTGTTAAAATATCGTTTACAAAATATTTGTAAAAATACTAAATAGGTATGATATCATATGACTATGAGTTAGCTTACGCTAATCGCAATGGAGGTGACCCTATATGACAGAAGAACAGTGGAAAACCATAGCCGAGAGCACCGACATAGGTGAGGCAGGCTTTTTCTGTGCGTGCAGGACAACAGGCATAGTGTGCCGCCCGTCGTGCCCGTCAAAAACTCCACGAAGAGAAAATATAATCATATTTGAAAAATTGTCCGACGCTGTGGCAGAAGGCTTCCGCCCATGCATGAGATGCCGTCCCGATGACCCCGACTGGCACGGTGCGGCGGCTGAACTTGCAGAACGTGCAAAGGATTACATGGACGCTCACTGCTCTGATAAATTCTCGCTGAGATGCCTTTCGGAAACACTTTTTGTTGACCCCGACCACTTAGAACGCACTTTCAAGCGTGCCTATGGATGCACTCTGCTCGATTATCACAACAGATCAAGGTGCGGTGCCGCCGCAAGATACCTTTGCAGCGAAAACTGCGGTATAGCCGAAATAAGCTGGAAACTCGGCTTTTCCTCGCCGTCACACTTCACAAGGGTGTTCAGAAAATACTACGGCTGCACGCCTTCCGCTTACCGTTCGGGCTGTGAAAAAAGCATAGCAGGCTAAATATACTCATATTGTCTGTTATAAACAAAATTAATGTTATGTAAAAAGTTAGTTTTAGCTTACTTCACAAATAATGTTTTTCGCTATTGACTTTTTTGCGTGTCAGTGGTAAGATAATGATTGCAGGATCGAAAGATCTTATATTTTTTGAGCAGAAGTTAGCAGGTGCTAATTTTTATTTTTTAACATTAGATTAGCACCTGCTAACACAGACGGCTCATATTGGGAGGCATAGTAAATGTCTTGTAACGTAAGGGCAAAGATCAGGGCGGCCGCGGCGGCGCTGATGATGCTCGCAGTGTTCGTATTTTCGGGGATAAGGGCGTATGCCGATACCGATTATATCGCAACATTCAAGGAATATCAGGAAGCGGGACTTCCCGTTGCAACATGGAACGACATAGCAGATGCTATGGATAAGGTCTTTGCGGCAGGCGTTCAGCTTTATGAGAACGGCGATGCAGACGCTGCGTATAAGGCAGTCAATGCAGGCTATTACGGCTACTACGAAACTACAGGCTTTGAAAGAAACGCTATGGGACGTATAGCAGGAAGCCGTAAGACCGAAGTCGAGCTGCAGTTTGCGGCGGCTAAGAAAGTCACCAAAAGCGGCGGCAGCGTTGATGACTTCAAGAATGAGATAGTTACCCTTATGGGTATGATAAGACGTGATGCCAACGTGCTTGACGGTCTTTCGGATAAGGAAGAACCTGTTGAAGACCCCGCCGATACCCTTGCAAGACTTGAGGCAAGGATCAGCGGTGAAGAGGTCTCCGCAGACAGCACAGACACATCAGCCGCCGATACCGCACAGACAGCCGAAAGCACATCTGCCGTAGGTGACGGTGCAGTAGCCGTAGGCGGTGCAAGCGGCGGAGTCGGAACACTTATCGCCTGCTTCGGAATAATTCTCCGTGAAGGTCTTGAAGCTATCCTTGTCGTAGGCGCTATCATAGCTTACCTCGTCAAGGCAGGCCATAAAAACAAACTCAGAGTCGTATACATCGGCTGTGTGCTTGCAATAGGCGCCAGCTTCCTCAGCGCATGGCTGCTTGATCAGCTCAAGCTCGCAAACAGCGCCAATCAGGAGATAATAGAGGGTATCACAGCACTTATCGCTGTGCTCGTGCTTTTCTATGTCAGCAACTGGATGGTATCGAAAGCTGAGGCAGATGCATGGAACAAATACATAGACGACCAGATAAAGGTCTCCGCTGAAACAGGAAGCCTCTTCACTCTCGGTTTCACTGCATTCCTCGCAGTGTTCAGAGAGGGCGCCGAGGTAATACTGTTCTATCAGCCTCTCATGACCGATGCAGAAAGCAGAAAAATGATGTGGGCAGGCTTCGGTATAGGCTGTGCAGTGCTCGTGGTGGTATTCCTTGCGATACGCTTCCTTAGCGTAAAACTGCCGCTGAAGCCCTTCTTCCTGGGCACCAGCATACTGATGTTCGTTATGTCCATATCTTTCCTGGGTTCGGGCATCAAGGAGCTTATCGAAGGCGACGTCCTCACAATGACTTCCCCCGACTGGCTCACAGCTATAATACCTGTAAATGACGTCTTTGATGTGCTGGGCATCTACCCCTGCTATCAGACGCTTATCCCCCAGCTGATACTTATACTCATCACTCTGATGATATTCGTTATGCAGCACTGGAAGAACAAAAAACATACCGAGGCAGGCATCATCGCCATAGTTTTCGGCGGTATAGGTATGCACAAGTTCTACCTCGGAAAATACGGCAAAGGCCTTATCTATGCGGCTTTCTGCTGGACATTCATACCTGCGCTCATCGGCATAATGGAGGGCATACATTTCCTCACCGAATCACAGGAGGATTTTGAAGAAGAGCTCAGACCAAAGCCGAAACAGCAAAAGGCAAAGAAGCAGAAGTCAAAGCCCGCAAAGGCGTGACCGCTCACACAAGATATTCAGGCATAACACGCCTTTATATAACAATTATTGTCTAACATATTTAACAGGAGGAAAAGATCATGAACAAGAAGTTAGTAGGTATCGCACTTGCTGCTATGATGGCTATGAGCCTTGCAGCCTGCGGCGATTCCGACAGCAGCAGCGACAGCAAGAGCACTGCTGACACTACAGCAGCGACCACTGCTGCTGAAGCAGCAGACGCAGAGGTAAAGGAAGACGCAGCAGCAGCTCCCGGCGAGGACGCAGGCTTTACCGAGATCCCGATCTTCGAGGATCAGGAGGCAGGCTTCCTTAACGTATCCGCAGTTTACTTCCAGGCAGTTCCTATGTCCGGCGGCAACGAGGATATCTCCGATGTTGATATCCACCTTGAGGCTGATATCTCCGCTCTCGAAAACACCGTAGGTTTCGGTGTCGGCGACTGGGTGCCTTACCTCACCGTTGACTATAAGGTATTAAAGGAAGACGGCTCTGAGGCTGCAAGCGGCACATTCATGGAGATGAGCGCATCAGACGGCCCTCACTACGGCGCAAATATCGCTCTTCCCGACATGGGCACATACACACTTGAGCTTACTATCCACAGCCCCGAGGAGAACGGTTACCTCGTTCATACCGACGCTGAGACTGGCCCGGGAGGAACATTTGATGAATACTTCAAGGACGGAAACCTTGTAGTTTCCGGCACATGGGATTATGTTCCGATCGAGTCATAATGATCTGACAAAAGCTGTTTCTTAAAAAAGCATAGGATGCGCTGTGCGTAAAAAATTGTGCACGGCGCATTTTGTGCGTTTTATTGGCTAAGCAGTGATACAATATACAGTGCGTTGCAAATTAGCAGGTACTAAATATGGTATGCTGTATCAGTGCTTCAGTCGGAAAATGAGTATGGAGGAGCAATAAAGTGCTGAAATATTTTGTAGACACCGCCGAGGGTCTGCTGGGCATATCACTTCTTACGGGAATGATACTCGGGTACATGGCTCTCAGGTACGGTACTAAAGGAAAGACAGGCGGTGCTGCCGCAGCGGCGGCAGGCATTATTGCGGCGTTTGTCATGGCCCACATGAAGAACACCACCAACAAGATAAACAACATTGTCACCGCACAGTGGAACCTGAGGATATTCAGGTGCTATGTCATAGCGGCGGCTGCGTTTTTCCTGCTGATACTTCTTATAAAAGTCATCCCGTTTGGGGATACAGTGAAAAAGCGCCTTGATATACTTCCCGTTGCCGCACTCGGCTTTACCGGGGCATCTGCACTGTTTTATGCACTGCCCGATATCATATCCTATGTTTATGAGATATACATGGTCGAAAAGACCGTATTTTCCACCGACTTCCTGTTAAAGACCATAGGATTCATTCTTGCAGTCATATTCATGCTGGTGCTGGTGCTTGTGCTTAAAAGCAGTATCGAACGGCTCGGCAGGGGTACGGCTCTTTTCATAGCCTCCCTTGCGGTACTGGTATACGGCTTCCGCTGTGTTATGGCAGGCCTGCGCATAATGCTTTCACAAAGACTTATCAGGTCTACTCCGGGTCTTTTCAAGGCTATAACCTTCGTTTACAACCACGACCGTTGGATAGTTTACGCACTTATGATACTTGCGGTGACAGTCTTTGCTGTGCTGTGGATAATGAGCTTCCGTCAGAATGAGCCCTACAGCAATCCCGCAGAGCACAGAAAGATACGCTTTAAATGGCGTGTGACCCGCCGCCGTGCAACAGCAGTGCTTTGCTGTATCGTACTTGCAGTGGTGAACTATACCGTCTTTGACCCCCTCGCAAATAAGGTCATCGAGCTTTCCCCTGTTGAGGACGTACAGGCAGCAGACGGAAACGTGCGTGTCCCCTTTGAGATGGTGGAGGACGGTCATCTTCACCGCTTCGGCTATACCACACCGTCGGGCATCAAAGTCCGCTTCATCGTCATCAAAAAGCCGAACTCCTCGTCCTACGGCGTAGGTCTTGATGCCTGCGACATCTGCGGCGAAACAGGCTATTTCGAGCGTGACGGACAGGTCGTCTGCAAGCTCTGTGATGTTGTGATGAACATAAACACCATAGGCTTCAAAGGCGGCTGCAACCCGATAGTGATAGATTACTCCATAGAAAACGGTGCGATAGTCATTCCCGCCACCGTACTTGTGGAGCACGAAAACACCTTCAAGAACAACAGAATGGGTTAAGGGGGCGATGATATGTTCTTCAAGATGATAAAAGGAATGCTGTTCCGTCAGTGGAAGAAAATGCTGATGATAGCTTTCACCATAGCACTGGGAGCATCTCTTGCCTCTGCTATGCTCAGCGTGCTTTATGACGTTGGCGATAAGGTGAATCAGGAGCTGAAGACCTACGGTGCGAACATAACCGTCATGCCTAAGGCAAATTCCGTTCTCGGTGACCTTTACGAGATAGAGGGCGGTGAGACACCGGGCGCTTTTCTTAATGAAGATGAGGTCATGAAGATAAAAACTATCTTCTGGCAGTTCAATATAGTTGACTTTGCGCCGTTTATCGACACCGAAGTAACTGCCCCCGACGGTACATCCGTTACCGCTGTGGGAAGCTGGTTCGACCACCACATAAAAATGCCCACAGGCGAAGAACTTGACGCAGGCGTTTCAAGCATGAGAAGCTGGTGGGAGATAAAAGAAGGCGAATGGCTCAGCGAAGCCTCACCGGGCAGCGAAAACTCCGCTATGGCAGGTGCCGCTGCCGCTGAAAAGCTCGGTCTTTCGGCAGGCTCGGTACTTCATATCAAAGGTCCTGCCGCTGAAAAGGATATCACTATAGTGGGCGTATTCGACTCGGGCAGTGAAGAGGATGACCGTATCTATCTTCCTCTTGACACCGTGCAGGAGCTTGCAGACCTTGACGGCAAGGTCTCCACTATCGAAGTCAGCGCTCTTACCACCCCCGACAATGAACTCGCGGAAAAGGCCGCTAAGGACCCCGGCTCGCTTTCCCTTGCACAGTATGAAAAATGGTACTGCACCGCATACGCAAGCTCTATCTGCTATCAGATACAGGAGGTCATCAAGGACTCTGTCGCATCTCCCGTACGTCAGGTAGCTGACTCAGAGGGCGCTATCCTTGAAAAGACTCAGCTTCTTATGGTGCTCATAACCATACTCAGCCTGATAGGTGCGGCACTGGGTATCTGCAATCTCGTTACCGCCTCCGTAATGGAGCGCAGTCAGGAGATAGGCCTTATGAAAGCCATAGGCGCCCAGAATCTTTCGATCTCGGGACTTGTACTTACCGAGATATTCATTACAGCCATATTCGGCGGGATAGCAGGTTTCTTTGCAGGCTTCGGCTTTGCCCGGATAATCGGCCATACGGTATTCGGCTCGGCTATAACCATGCGCCCCGCTGTTATACCCATAGTTGCGGTGCTTGTGGTGCTCGTAACTCTCATAGGCAGCATACCCGCCATAAGGATGCTTTTAAGACTGCGTCCTACTGAGGTACTTCACGGAAGATAACGGAGGCGTAAGGAAATGAAGAAAAGAAAAATGTTTTTACGCATGATAAGCGCCTCGCTGATGAGAAGACGCTCAAGAATGGCAGTCGCACTGCTTTCTATTGCGATAGGCGCTACCATACTGTCGGGACTTGTTTCCATTTACTATGATGTTCCCAGACAGATGGGCGCTCAGTTCAGAAATTACGGGGCAAATATGATACTCACTGGCACATCGGGCAGCTTCACGGCAGACGACCTCGCAAAAGCCTGCACCGAGATACCCGAAAAAGAACTTGTGGGCGCAGCACCGTACAGATACGATAACGTGCGTATAAGAAATATCCCCGTTGTTGCGGCAGGCACAGACATGGAACAGGCACAGAAGACCTCCCCGTACTGGATGGTAGAAGGCCGCTGGCCATCGGCAGACGGCGAGATACTCATAGGCAAGGCCGCTGCTGAGAGCTTCAGATTCAGGGAAGGCGACATGATAGAGGTAGATTACACCCCCGAAACAGCTAAGCAGGGCGAAGAGACCGTTACCGACAATACGCTCTATTTCACGGTGACGGGCATACTCAGCACAGGCGGCTCAGAGGAAAACTACGTTTATATGTCTATGACAGACCTTGAAAAGCTTACAGGTACGGGCAGCAGGATAGATGTTGCAGAACTCAGCGTCTCCGCAAGCTCCGACCTGCTTTCGGGCTACTCCGATAACATCAGCGCTAAGGTCGGCGCCGTTTCCGCAAGGCTCGTAAAGCGTGTCACAGCCTCCGAGGCGACGGTGCTCACAAAACTCCAGGGACTTGTGCTGCTGGTTACTATAGTCGTTCTTGCACTGACTATGATATGCGTTGCCACCACAATGACTGCGGTAGTCACCGAACGCCGCAAGGAGATAGGTCTGAGAAAAGCTATCGGCGCATCAGACAAAAGCATCATCAGCGAGTTTATGGGCGAAAGTATGCTTCTCGGTCTTATGGGCGGCGTGCTGGGCGCAGTGCTGGGATATGTGTTCGCTTCACAGGTGAGCAGGAACGTTTTCAGCAGCGAGCTTTCGTTCAGACCGCTGCTCGTGCCCGTGACTATAATCGTATCCATGTTCATAACAGGGCTTTCGAGCCTTATGCCTATACGCAGCGCTACCGATGTAGACCCTGCGCTTGTACTTAAAGGAGAGTGACAGAAATGAGCTTGTTGGAATTAAAGAACGTATCCAAAATATACGGTGAGCTTCACGCCCTTGACAACGTCAGCCTTAAAGTTGAAAAGGGCGAATGGGTGTCAATAATGGGACCTTCCGGTTCGGGAAAAAGCACCATGATGAACATAATAGGCTGCATGGATAAGCCCACTAAGGGCGAGGTGCTGCTTGACGGCGTCGATATATCAAAGGAATCCAAGAAAAGCCTTACCACCATACGCCGTGATAAGATAGGTCTTATCTTTCAGCAGTTCCACCTCGTAAATTACCTTACTGCGGTGGAAAACGTAATGCTCGCACAATATTACCACAGCATCCCCGACGAAAAGGAAGCTCTTGAGGCTCTCGCCAGGGTAGGCCTTGCCGACAGGGCAAAGCATCTCCCGAGCCAGCTTTCGGGCGGCGAACAGCAGCGTGTCTGCGTCGCAAGGGCGCTCATAAACTACCCCGAGATAATCCTCGCCGATGAACCTACGGGAAACCTTGACGAAGCAAACGAAGAGGTGGTAGTCGAACTTTTCAATAAACTTCACAGCGAAGGCACGACCCTTATCGTGGTCACCCACGACCCCGAAGTCGCTGAGGTCGCACAGAGAACACTCGTGCTGAGAAGTGGCAGACTCGCAAAGGAAAAGATAAACGAAAACTTCACGGGCAAGATCAGATTTGACGATCAGACACCCGTATGACAGGCAGGTGCAGTATCATGTATAAAAAAGCATTCATGTTATTTTCGGCGGCGGTTTTTGCGGCAGCAGCGTCGGGCTGCGGCGCAAAAAGCTATAAGGACGGCACATACCACGCAAGAAGCGCCGAGTATGTGGACAATGAAGCCGATGAGGCGGGAAACGGCTACGGCGAAGTGGATATCACCATCAGCGGAGGCAAGATAACTGCCTGCGAATTCAAGACCTATGAGCTTGACGGCACCTTCAAGGACGATGAGTACGGCAAGGAAAACGGCGAGGTAATGAACAAGGACTTCTACAATAAGGCACAGAAGGCAAACGCCGCCCGCGATAACTACTCACAGCAGCTTGTGGCAAAGGGCGATATCGACGAGGTAGACGCAATAAGCGGCGCTACCCTGAACTATAACGAATTTACCGAGGCTGTCAGAGACGCTCTGCGTCAGGCAGAGGAATGACCTGTGAGTGTGCTGCGGCACGCTGTCACAGTTGCGGCGGCTCTGTTTGTCACACTCGGTCTGCCCTTTGTGACCTCCGATAAATTTCACAGCCTCATAAGCAGCAGTGAAGACGCAGTTTCAAGCGCCTCCGTAACGGTAGATAAGCCATCGGGAAAATACACTGTGCTGATAAACAACACAAAACACCCCGATAAGGAAAACCTTGAGGTGTGGCAGGAATTTTTCAGCGGCAATGAGATAGACTTCCTTTTTGAGGATATAGTCTGCACCTGTGCATCGGGCGATGCGGGCGGCATCACTATGGCGCAGAGCTTTCAGTCAAGACTGCCCGAAAATCAGATGAAAATAAAGACCGAAGACCCGGTGCTCATGCTGTCAAAAGCCGAATACGGCCGCTTTGATGTGATGATAATGTCATCCGAGCTTGCCGACAGCTTCGGCGCACAGACCCTTTACGAAAACAAAGACTATACAGTCATCTTCACAGACAGCGGGGAGGCAGACGATGAGAAGACTTAATGCTGTGCTTGGAATGGCACTCCTCGCACTTTTCCTTCTTCACGCTGTAATGGGCGGATTTCAGCTTTCGGGTGTCATTCCCGGCGGCTCTGTCATAATGAAAACAGGGGCATGGGTCATGACTGCTGTACTTGTGCTTCATACCGTCATTGGCATAAAGCTGACTGCCGATACACTTCGCACACTGAAAAAAACAGGCGCTCCCTACTTTAAGGAAAACAAGCTCTTCTGGGTGAGAAGACTCAGCGGATTCGCTATAATACTGTTTGTCGCCTTTCATGTCATCATCTTCATGGGCAGTAACGACGGCGCATACAGACTACATCTTTTCGCAGGCGCCGAGCTTTGTACTCAGCTCCTGCTTGCAGTCACCACAGCAGTCCACGTTCTTTCAAACGTAAAGCCCGCACTTATCTCCCTGGGCTTTAAGTCATGGAAAGACTTCCTCGCTGATGTACTTATCGTGCTGTGCGTGATACTTCTTTTCACAGGTGCGGCATTCATTATCTACTATCTGCGCTGGAACGTATTCTGAGGTGATAAAATGAGCAGTATCATCATAATCGGAGCAGGCCTTTCGGGACTTTCTGCGGCAATAAGGCTCGCAGAAAAAAATATCCCCTCCTTCCTTATCTCGGCACAGCCCTCAGAGCGTGCGCAGTCGGTGCTCGCCGAAGGCGGTATCAACGCCGCCCTTGACACTATGGGCGAGGGCGACACTCCCGCACAGCACCTTGCCGATACCCTGAAAGGCGGCGTGTATCTTCAGGACCCCGAAGCCGCAAAACGCCTTGCAGACGGCGCTCCCGATGTGGTGAGATGGCTGTGGTCGCTCGGCGTTCCCTTCAATACCTGTGACGGCGGCATTATGCTGAGAAATTTCGGCGGTCAGAAGAAAAAGCGCACCGCCTTTGCCAAAAGCAGTACGGGCAAGATGATCATGTCCGCCCTTATCGACGAAGTGCGGAAATATGAGTCCGCAGGCCTTGTGAAAAGATTCTCCCACCACGAATTTGTCCGCTTTATCACCGGCGGGAATGAGTGCAGGGGAGTGCGTGTCCTTGACAGCTTTACGGGACAGATGACCGACTTTCACGGCAGAGTCATCCTCTGCGGCGGCGGAATGAACGGTGTCTTCCCCGAAATGACTACAGGCACTTCGCAGAATACGGGCGATATCACCGCAGTGTCATTTTATCAGGGCGTTCGCCTTGCAGACCCTGAGATGATACAGTATCACCCGACTACTGTGGGCATCTGCGGAAAGCGCTGCCTTGTCACCGAGGCAGCAAGAGGCGAAGGCGGCAGACTGTACATCCTCAGGGACGGCGAAAAATGGTACTTCATGGAGGAAAAATACCCCGAGCTCAAAAACCTTATGCCCCGGGATGTCGTGGCAAGGGAGATGTTCTTTGTCCGCCGTATGCCGGGGTGCGAGGGCGAGGTGATGCTCGACCTTACCGGACTTTCGGATGACGTCTGGAAAAACCGCCTGCCCGACCTCCGTGACGAACTTATCCGTTATCTCGGCACCGACCCTGCGGATACACCCTTTGCAGTGCATGAGGGAATACACTATTTCATGGGCGGCATCGACACCGATATCAGTCACCGCACCTCCATGACAGGCCTTTACGCCGCAGGTGAATGTGCCTGTCAGTATCACGGTGCGAACCGACTCGGCGGAAACTCTATGCTGGGTGCGGTCTTCGGAGGACTTACCGCCGCAGATACCGCTGCTTCCGAAAACATCATCTCCTTCCCCGACCCGTCTCCCGCTGACCAAGATGATCCTTTCAGCATTCCCGCTCCCGACAGCTTTGTCTATCAGCTGCGTGATATCCTGCTTGAGGCTCTCGGCATCGTGCGAAATGAAACAACTCTTGATGCCGCACTCGAAAAGCTGTCCGCTCTCTCCCCCGACAGCTGCCGCTCCCGTGCAAGACTCATGCTTGCAAAGGCTATGATCATAAGCGCAAAGGAACGCCGTGAAAGCCGCGGCGCTCACTACCGTGAAGATTATCCCGACACCCTTGAAACCTTCAGAAAGACCGCCGTCTGCACCTGCGCCGATGAAGACGTGCAGCTTGAGTGGAGAGATATACCCGACAGGAGGGAAGTTCAGTGAAAGAGGTGCAGTTTGAGATACTCAGGCGTAAAAGCCCCGAAAGCGAGCCGTATCTGCAGACAGTCACATACTCCTGCAGCGCACCCTCGGAAACTGTGGCATA
>CADBTD010000188.1 GCA_902797535.1 uncultured Ruminococcus sp.
AAAAGTAAGATAATGGAAATTACTTTACTATTTTGTAAAATGCCTGAGAGCTGCCTTGAAATGGATATTTCGCTGTGCTATAATAAACCTGATGATATATTATAGTGAAACGGGGTGGGAAAATGAAGAAAGCTGCAGCCGCTTTATGCTGCGGTGCAGTGATGCTTGCATCATGTGCAGACAGTGCCTCGGGTTCCGACAGCCGCACAGTAACAAGACCCGCACCCGATTTTACCGCACTTAGTGAGACCGACCCGTCAAGAAAAGACGTATATGTTATTATAAAGAACATGAACAGCAACTACTGGGATGTAGTTATAGACGGTGCAAAGGACGGCGGAGAATTCTACGGCTGCAACGTATATCTCAGCGGCACTTATGTCGAGACAGACTGGGAAGAACAGGTACGGCTTCTTGACATAGCTGTTGAAGCAGGTGCCGACGCTGTGCTTCTGGCTCCCGACGATTCGGTGCAGATGTCCGAAAAGATAACCGAGATATACGACATGGGCATACCTGTCGTACTTATCGATACCATAGCAAATACTGACAGCTATCAGGTATGCTATATGACAGATAATCTGAAGGCAGGACAGGATGCCGCCGAAGAAATGATATCCCGTCTGCGCACAATGGGCGCTCAGGACAATGAATACCTTGAGGTCGGCATACAGGTCATTTCCGAGACATCGCTCACTATAAATGAACGCCTTGCAGGTTTTTTACAGTACTGGACTGAAAATGCCCCCGATAGCTGGAACATCATAACCGATATACAATGCAGTGACAGTGACAAAGCCAAGGCCTGCAGGATAGCTGAACAGCTTTTTGACGAACACCCCGATATAAGAGGTGTTTTCGGACCGGATAACGGTTCAGCAATGGGTTTTGCCAAAGCAGTGAAGGCACGCAAAAGAAAGGATATAGCTGTTGTCGGCTTTGACTACTGTGACGATATAGCTGAACTCATAAATGACGATGAGTATACCGCTTCAAGCATTGTTCAGCGTCAGTATTACATGAGCTACAACGGCATAGGCTCGGCACTAAGACTTCTCAAAGGTGAGATACTTACACGAAAGTTTGTAGACACGGGCACTGTGGTCGTAAATCCCGACACGATAGATTCGCCCGAAGCCGCAGAAGCTCTTCCCGATGATCAGCGTTCATAAAATTATTAAAAATATGCACAAAAATTATTAAAATCTATTGAAATAGTTCCCATTCCATGTTATAATATATATAATTTATCAGTCATATCAGACTTGCTGATATTTCACCTTGAATGGGGGCTTTTTATGAAAAAGCGTATGATATCTTTTCTATGCGGCGCTGTTATGATGTTTTCTTCTTGTGCAGCAGACCGCTCTGCTAAAAACGATACGCCGGAGATAGCTCCCGCACCCGATTTCTATCCCATTACCGAGATAAAAGAGGGCAGGAAAAATATCTACTTTATATTGAAGATACTTGAAGGAAGCAGCTATTGGGACGTTATAATAAACGGTGCAAAGGCATCGGGCGACTTATACGACTGCAATATATACCTCAGCGGCAGCAATGTCGAGACCGACTGGCAAGGCCAGCAAAGACTTCTCGACGATGCAGAAAAAGCAGGCGCAGATGCCGTTGTGCTGGCACCCGATGACTCGGTAAAGCTGTCCGAGAAGATCGCAGAAGTACACGAAAGAGGCACTCCCGTGATACTTATCGATACCATAGCCAATACCGAGGAATATGATGTATGCTATATGACAGACAATCTCATAGCAGGACAATACGCCGCAAAGGAAATGATCGCTCAGCTGACAGCTATGGGAAAACAGCCAAACGAATATCTTCAGGTAGGCATACAGGTAGGTGCCACCACTTCACTTACCATAAGCGAAAGGCTTGCGGGATTTCTTCAGTACTGGACAGATAACGCCCCCTCAGACTGGGAAGTGATAAATGACATAAAATGCAATGACGGCGACGTTGAAAAAGCAAAGAAATGTGCCGCAGAGCTTATGGACGGCTATCCCGACCTCTGCGGAGTCTTCGGCCCTAACAACGGTTCATCCGTAGGATTTGCAAGCACCGTAAGAGAACGGGGCAGAACAGATATAGCCGTTATCGGCTTTGACTACTGTGACGACCTTGCGGCATTGATAGACGACAGCAGCTATACCGCTTCAAGCATACTGCAGCGGCAGTACTATATGAGCATTTATGCCACAGAAAGCGCACTGAAAATAATAAACGGCGAAAGTCCGAAAAAAAAATTCGTAGACACGGGGGTTATAGTGATAAACCCCGAGACCATCAACACTCCCGAGGCACAGGAAGCCTTAAAGAACAGCTGATATGAAAAAAGAAAATAACAGCGGGCTTGCCTACTCGGGATTTGAGCCTGCAAAAAGCACAGTATCTTTTCTGAGGACGCTTACAGTGTTCCTCATCATATGTCTTATCGCAGTCACAGTTATGATCGCGCTTATAAACAGGCTCATAAAACAGCACGATAAGGAACTTACGGCAGAAATATGCTCTCTTGTATCCGAAAAAGTGAATAATTCAATAGACCATCTTACCGGCTCTGTGGAAAACCTTTCTTCCGTTCTGTCTGCTCAGAACGCAAGTGACCTGCAGCAGCTTTATGATGAACTGAAAAGAACAAAGAGCGAAAAGTTCATAAGCCTCGGCCTGGTAGACTGTGACAACAACATTTATGCCACCGATACCGAGATCGAAGAATTTGAAAAATGGCATCTGCTTGAAATATCCAAATTTGCAGACCCTGTATCAATATCCTCACCGTATCGTTCAGGGCTTAACGGACAGCCGGTTTTCACCATGTTTTCCAAGCTGACATACAGCGGAGGGAAAAGCGGCAGACTGTTCGTGACATACCCTTTGAGCGAGATACAGAGCATAGCATATACCGCTTCCCTTGACAATAAAGTTGAGATATGGCTGATGAACGCCGCTTCAAACAACATAATACAATGTGCAGGTGTGAATAAGTATTCGCTGGGAAGCTGGGCAAGCGCACTTATACAGATGAAGGAAATAAACGAAGAGGATAAACCTGATTACTTCAGCTGGAAAGAAAAAATGAACAACGGCGAAGACAACGCCTCGCTGGTGTACCATATAAACAAAGAGCTTTACACGCAGGTGTTCTCAAGCATAAAAATAATGAAAGGCTGGTACATAGTTGTAAGACTTCCCAGCAGTTCGCTGTCTGACACTATGGTGAAGTTCAGATACACGGTAATGGGCTTCAGCGGAGTTCTGTTCCTTGCGACAGTCGTTCTTCTTATCATCTATCACCGCAGGGAAACAAAGGAAAAACTGCTGCTCGAAAACCTTTCTATCCTTGACCCGCTGACATCTGTAATGAACAGACGCGCTTTTGATATCTCGGCAGAAGAACTGCTCAGCAAAAAGTCAAGGAACGGTGCTGCACTCATATTCCTTGACATAGACTATTTCAAGCAGGTCAACGACCAATACGGACACGAAACAGGCGATAAAGTGCTGAGAGAATTCTCGGCCGCACTCAACGACCTGTTCAGTGACATAGGCATCGTTTCACGCTACGGCGGCGACGAATTCGTTGTTCTTCTGGATACAGCTTCAAGAGATATCATAAACGAAAAACTCGAACAGCTCACGGTAAGGACTAAAGCCATAAATATATTTGACGAAGACGATCCGCGTACAGGCTCTTTCCGTGTATCATTCAGTGCAGGTGCGGCACAGTACCCGCGAAATGCCCGTGATCTCAAAGGCCTTATGGCGTGCTCGGATGATGCTTTGTACATAGTAAAGCAAAAGGGCAGGAACGGCTACGGCTGGTATACCGACAGCAAAGACAAGGATTATTCCTACGAAGGGATAAAGGCTGCCGAGGATGCCGCAAGAGCACAGAAGAAAAATATAGGCGGCAAACACAGCCGCTCAAAGAAGCAAAGTTCAAAGAAAAAGAAATAACTGACATGGGCAGTCACACGGCTGCCCTTTTCTTTTTCCAAAACACTTGACAATTTCCGCCAAATAGTGTATGATAATAGTAAGTTTAATTCATGGGAATTGGTCGTAATGAATAAAAAGATCCTTTGTGCAGTCTGTACTGCTGCAATGCTGCTAAGCAGCTGCAAAAATACTGAAAAACCCGGGAAACTTGCATATGAGATGCCTTTGACCGCCATGCGCTTTGCCGCAAGCAGCGGTGACGGAGAGTCATATCTCAGTGCGTGGCTGCCCCAGGAAAAACAGCTATATATGTCGTCCGACGGTTATAATGAGGATTTTCTGAAAAGCATTTTCGACTATGAAGAATTTGACGGTGCTATGAAAGTCAAGGTCACTGAATCGAGAGAACTCGGAGAAAGCGAGCTCGAAGAGCTTGAAACGCTTGCTCACGATAAATACGGAACAAGACTTGACTTCACAAAAGGGATGAAGCTCATTACCGAGATCCGCGTATGGAAAAATAGTGAGCTGATGACCGACAAGCGCGAGCTTATAACCGTAAGATACAATAACGTATGGTATCTCTACGGAGATATGATAGAGAAATTTGAATTTGCTGTATCATAAATCAGCTTTTTCAGCTGTATACGAAAGGACGAAAGTATATGCCCAACATTTGTAAAAACTGCGGGAACACACTCAACGACAATGAAAAGTTCTGCACCAACTGCGGTACTCCTGTAGAGGTATTGAAAAAAGTAGAAGCAAAACGTTACTGCCGCCAGTGCGGAAATCTGCTTGCTGCAGGTGCAAAATTCTGTGATGTCTGCGGAAAAGAAGCTCTTCCTCCCAAAAAGAAGGAAGCACCCGCACCTCAGGAACCCGCTACTATGGACGAAGTAGTTTTGCCCGTGATCACTGAAGATACCTTTGCAGGAATGAAGGGCAATACAATGGAAAAATTCGACGGATTCGAATCGGCAGCTATGCCCGGTGCAGCACCTGCTGTACCTCAGGCACCTACTCCGCCGCCTGCTTTTACTATGGATGCTGCCGTTCCCGACAAGCCCAAGCCTGCACCTCAGCAGCCGCCTCTTGTTCAGTCGGCGCCTCATCAGCAGATAACTCCCGAGGCCATACAGAACGCTAACCCCTATGCACAGTACGGCGCAAGACAAGTGACCGGTTCACCTGTGCAGCAGCCTGCACCTCAGCCTCAGCAGTATCCAAACGCTGCACCCACAGGCGGGCAGCCTATACCGCCTGCTGACAGTAACAGCGTACCTAAAAAGGGCGGTTCAAATATCGCACCTGTGATACTTGCTATACTTATCATTGCAGTCATACTTGCTGATGTATATCTGTTTGTTATCAAACCCAAGAACAATGACAGCAAAAAATCCGATAAGGATGTAAGCATTACCAACGTTACAGACGATATCATAATTGACTGATATTATGACTATCAGGCGGACAGAAACACTATCTGTCCGCTTTTTTTGCCTAATCATCAACTTGTACAAAATTCAGCAAAGTAAATTATGCATTATTTTTTTAAGAAAATTAATTTAAGCTATTGCTAAAATCTGTTTTTTGTGATATAATACAAATATGAGGTCAAATATCATGAGGATTTTGCTCATTTTAGGCATTTTCTCATTTAGGATCATTATAATCGAAAGGACTGACTTAAATGCCTGCATTCGGTAAGAAGGTAAGAGAAGAATCCATCAACGACAAGATGGTCAGACTGTTTAAAGAGGGTATGTCTGTAGCGGATATATCAAATATGCTTGATGTTAAACAGGACGTTATCACAAATGTTATAAGAAGACGCTGCGGCGAAGACAGTATCCCCGATACTGTTATCCGTTCAAAGAACGCAGTTCCTCACAATGAAGAAGTACCGATGAAGGCTGATGCACCCTCAGTTGAAGCTGTTGCAGAAAATGTTTTACAGCCTGAAGCACAGGCTGACGGATCTTCCGAAGGTCTCAGCAAGCTGGAACGCTTTATGTTTGAGAAGGAAAAGAAGAGACAGGAAGAGGCTGATAAGGCTTTTGACGAGATAACAGAAGAAGCTGAAAATGATACTACAGGTCAGATGGAAGGCATTTCTCTGGACGGCATAGACCTTGACAGTCTTGGTTCTGCTGCTGATATCACTGCGGCAGCTGACAGTTCCGCTATATCTGATGAAGCAGCTGCAGTTGCTGAAGAAATGGCAGGGATCCTTTCTCCTGAAATTTCTGCTGATACAGAGATCGAAGAAGCACCTATCTCATCGTTTGAATCTGATGAAACTGATGCTGTTATCGAAGAATTATCTGTTGATGAGCCTGTTGCCGATGATATCCCTGCGGTTGAATTTGTCACCGAAGAGGAGCCTGCTCCCGTTATAGAGGAAATAGCTGAAGAACAGCCCGGAGATGATACGCCTGCGCCTTCATTCGATATACCCGCAGGAGCACATTCGGGAAGTGCCTTTGACAAGATGAAGGCATTCGCTCAGATGCAGATCGCTGCAAACAACGAAAAGCTGGCTGAACTTGAAGCACAGCTCGGAAGCGCCGAGGGCGACTACGGCTCACAGCTTGAAGCAGCCGAAAAGGAAGTCGAGGAAGCTAAGGTAGCTTACGAAGACGTTATAACCAAGGGCGAAAGCATTTCCGACAGACGTGATGAACTGCAGACAGAGCATCGTGCTGCTCTCGCAAGAGCAGAAGAGGATTACCGCAAGAAGCTCGAAGAGATCGAACAGAACTACAATGATGCTATAGCTCATGCTAATCAGACGTATGCTGATAAGGAAAACGAACTGAACAACGAAGCAGACACCATTGATGCTGAAAAGGAGAACGCTAAGAACAACTTCCTCACTAAGCAGTCTGTAGTTGTAGAGCTCAAGGAAAAGATCGAAAACGAGATCGAGCCTATCAAGAAGCAGATAGCAAGCCTCAAGGAAGAAAACAAGGGCTATGAGAGCTTCATGAACTGATATACTTGCAATGACAATGATATGATAAGACCCCCGGATTTTCGGGGGTCTTTTTGTGTTTTGTTTAATTGCGAAGACCGTAGGCTGTTTCTGTGCGGTATTTTTCTATACGCTCATTAAGCATCGCTATAAGCTGCTGATAGCCTTCATCGCTGAAGGGACAGTCGAACTCCTCTGCGACCTCAGACTTGTCAAGGCAAAGATCACCATACCATACAGTCACTTTCAGCACAGGAGGTTCATCCCCGCTTTTCGGGACTATCCTATAGTTGAATCCGCCGAGAAGACTTCCGTTCCATACATTGCCGAAATCAAAATAAGCGAATGTCGGCAGATCTACATATCCATGATACATTATATTTGCTCCTTTCAGGGGAATAATCAAAAAATGGTTTATTCAGATCATCTTGTCAATGATCTTTAATTATATTTTTGAGCACATCAGTTAATACGCCCCATGATGATACAGTCAGATACGGACAATCTGCATTGTGTTCATCATTAGCCGGATGTTCACAACAGTCACGAATAATATCCGCCGATCACATCCAATACCATGCTTCACATACATTATTATACCACACCGCACCTCAAAAGTAAAGCACCTTTTTTGGTCAC
>CADBTD010000189.1 GCA_902797535.1 uncultured Ruminococcus sp.
TCATCGGGTATCCGAGTGCAATTGTAAAAAAAATGTTAAGACGGTTGACAAAGCCGATGAGTTTATAGTATAATTATTTAGTGCAGGGCGTAGTGTCTCTATTTGCGGACAGAAGAGCGCCGGCATGATGAAATTATCAGCTTATTCAGGGCTTTTTGTAAGAGCTTGAAATATGAATGACTTGTAAAAAGGAAAGAGGAGGGAATTTAAACCATGGCAATGAAGAGAACCTATCAGCCCAAGAAGCTTCAGAGAAAGAAGGTTCACGGCTTTATGAAGAGAATGTCTACCAAGAACGGAAGAAAGGTGCTCGCAAGAAGAAGAGCTAAGGGCAGAGCAAGACTTACTTACTGATTCTTTACAGTATCTTACGACCATATGCCGGAGATGTTTGCACGGGAAGGGTCTGATTCCCGAGCTTGATTTTTGCGTCCCGGTATACGGTCTTTCTCTTTGTAAACGGAATTTTTATCAGTGACGGAGGGAAAAGGGATATGCTGTTTTCGGCGGTAATGAAAGACAATAAGGCTTTTAACAGGTGTTTCCGCAAGGGCAGGTTCTGTTCCTGCGGTTTTGTTACAGCCTACTATCTGCCGAATGGCACGGCGTGCAACTGCGTCGGCATAAGCGTATCAAAAAAGATAGGGAATGCGGTGGAAAGAAACCGCGCTAAAAGGATAATAAGGGCGGCATACCGTCTGCATGAGCAGGATATGCCGATAGGATTCGATATAGTGTTTGCGGCAAGACCTGCTATAAACGGTCTGAAAACACAGGATATCGAGGGCTTTCTCACGGGCAGGCTCGTGAAGGATATGGCTGTATCGCTCGACGAGAACGGCGAGCTGATAAAAAAGCCCCGCAAAAAGTCATGAAAAGGGCAATAGCTGCGGTGAACCGTGTACTGAGTGCGGTGCTGATACTTCCCATAAGGTTTTATCAGCGGTTCATAAGTCCCGCACTTCCGAGGTCATGCAAGTATCATCCCACCTGTTCGGCATATGCTGTGGAGGCGCTGAGAAAGCACGGACCGATACTCGGCATCGTGCTGGCTGCGTGGAGGCTGCTGAGGTGCAACCCCTGGAGCAGCGGCGGAGTTGACTATGTGCCCGACAAGGTGACGCCCGGATATTTTGTGCCCAAGCCGCTGAGAAAAAAGGAAAAGTAATGAAAAAGTGCGGCATTTGAAGAAGTGTGCCGCAGCAAGGAAAGGAAATAGGCTGTTACGATGAACATACTGGCTACGCCACTCGGATTGCTCATGAAGGGCTGCTATCTTCTTGTGAAAAATTACGGTATAGCGCTTCTGCTGTTCACCGTGCTCACAAGACTTATCACTCTGCCTGTCAATATCAAGCAGCAGATAAGCACCCAGAAAATGACTATGCTCCAGCCGGAGATAGAGAAATTAAAGAAAAAATACGCAAAAAATCAGGAAAAGCTCAACGAAGAGACCATGAAGCTGTATGCAGAGCACAATGCCAACCCTATGGCAAGCTGCCTGCCTATGCTTATACCGCTGGTGCTTCTGTGGGCGATGATACCTGTTGTTTATAAGCCTCTTACCTACATCACCGACGCAAACAACGACAACATAAAGACCGATGAGGCCTTTATGAGAAATGCCTACACAATATGCGCCGAGGTAGATAAGCAGGAGGACAGGACCATTGAGTCGCTGCTTGCCGATGCAGGCGAGGATGACGAGCAGAGAGCTGAAAAGCTCGGTGAGCTTCTTGTGGAGGACAAGGGCGATGATACCCCTTTCCCCAACTCGAAGAAGCTGATAGAGAGCCTTTCCGAGAGCGAGAAGGAAGATCTGCTCGGGACTCTTGCAAAGAAGGAAAACGAAGGTCTTGACACATTCATGACCGACCCCGACAACTTTACAGAGAATATGATGCGCAACACCTATGGTTCAGAGGCGCTCATGTTCAACTTCCACACCAAGGGTGACGGAAAGTTCTTAAAGCTGCTGCACGGTGACGTTCAGAACGCTATAAAGGAATTTGACTACACCGCATTCGGTCTTGACCTGGGACGCATACCCAGCAAGTCAAATGCTACCGCTGCGATACCGATAATCTCTTGTGTGCTGCAGCTGGTAACAACTGTTATATCGCAGATATTCTCAAAGAAAAACAATCCCGATATGAAAATGGGCGCTATGCTCCCCATGCTTATACTGATGCCGATATTCTCACTGTATATCGGTTTCAAGTTCCCCTGTGCCCTCGGTCTGTACTGGATATATTCCTCGGCGTGGGCTGTTATACAGGTGCTCTTCCTGAATATATTCTATTCACCTGCGAAGATAAAGGAGCTTGCTGCCAAGGATGCTGAGAAGGCAAAGGCAAAGCGCAAGAAAAAGGGTCCGAGCTTTATGGAGAAGGCTCTTGAAGTGAGCCGTGAGCAGGCTAAGGCAAATCAGCCGAAGAAGTCAAGTGACGAGGAAGTCGCAGAGTATGAGTCGGAGTCTGATGACGATGACAATGACAATGACGATGATGATGACGACCGCAAGCTCTCCAAGGCTGAAAGAAATGCCCGTGACCGCAAGAAGCTCAACGAAGCAAGAAAACGCTACGCCGAAAAATACGGCGATGAATATACCGAGGATTAACTATACCTGACGAAAAGACAACACCTCGGAGAAGATAAGGCGGAAAGGAATGAGATTAACACATGAAAGAGATTTTTACAGCCGCAAGTGTTGAAGAGGCTAAGGCAAAGGCTGCCGAGAGCTTCGGTGTGAGTGCTGACGAGATAGCATTCAATGTACTTGAAGAGCCTAAGAAGGGCCTTTTCGGAAAACTCAAGGGTGAAGCTAAGGTAGAGGCAGAGTACAATGCTCCCGCACCTGCCGCAGAGCCTGTTGTTACAGCAGCTCCTGCTGCACAGCCGGAAGAAAAGCCCGCCGCTGCCGCAGAAGAGGCAGCAGAGGAAGAAGCTCCCGCAAAGCCGAGAGATACCGCACATGATGCAGAAAAGACAGAGGCATCGCTCAGATACATCAGAGAGATACTTGCCAAGATGGGACTTGAGGATGTCAAGGTCACATCCGAGTCTACCGAAAGCGGTGTCAACATCGAGATAGAGGGCGAGGAGTTTTATCAGCTCATCGGAAAGAAGGGCGAACTGCTCGACGCATTACAGTATCTTTCCTCGCTCGTGTGCAACAAGATAGACAGAGAGTATTTCAGGATAACCACCGACTGCGGCGGTTTCAGAGATAAGAGAAAGGCACAGCTCGAAAGACTTGCCCACAAGCTCGCAAACAATGTAAAGAAGAGCGGCAGAACACACGCTCTTGAGCCGATGAACCCCTATGAAAGACGCATAATACACGCTGCTGTATCCGAAGTCGAGGGTGTTACATCGAAGTCTGTAGGCGAAGAGCCCTACAGAAAGGTAGTGATAAGCTCTACCGAAAAGCGCCCCTACGGCGGCTACAAGGGCAAGGGCGGCAGAAGAGGCGGCGGCAGACGTTCAAAGCCCAAGCCGCACTATGACATCACCACCAGCTTTGAAAAGAACTACAAGAAGCCCAAGCCGGAGGACGATATGGACTTAGGTTCGGGCGCATACGGCAAGATAGAATTCTGATATATACTATTGTATAGTTATTTAAGGTGAGGCTTCCGGCTGAAAACGGCCGGAGGCCTTATTTTTATGTCTGCGGAGGTGTGTGGGGGACTTAGGGAAGAAATTGTGCAAATTTATAGTTTACCGCTTTAGTCTGTTGTCATAATAAACAAAAAATGAATCAGCACATAGCAAAACTTGCAGAAAATACCCTTGCTTACCCCTGCTTGACGATTTTTTTGCAACTTTTCAAAAAAACTTTTCAAAAAAGGTTGACAAGAGAAAAAAGATATGATATAATATTTTTGTTCGTTGATGGTCAGCCGTATTTTGAGGCGGCTTAATCGATCAGTCACTATAATACATACATCATACAAGGAGGAATACCCAATGGCATTCACAAATCAGTACCTTGCAGACGTTTATGCAAAGGTAGAGCAGAGAAACCCCGGCGAGTCTGAGTTCCTTCAGGCAGTAAAGGAAGTACTTGAGACCCTCGCTCCTGTAGTAGAAAAGAGACCCGACCTCGTAGAGGCAGGCGTTATCGACAGGATCGTAGAGCCTGAGCGTCAGATCATCTTCCGCGTTCCGTGGGTAGATGACAACGGCAAGGTTCAGGTAAACAGAGGTTTCAGAGTACAGTTCAACTCAGCTATCGGACCTTACAAGGGCGGTATCAGACTGCATCCTTCGGTTTGTGCATCCGTTATCAAGTTCCTCGGCTTTGAGCAGATCTTCAAGAACTCGCTGACAGGTCTTCCTATCGGCGGCGGTAAGGGCGGCTCCGACTTTGATCCTAAGGGCAAGAGCGACGGAGAGGTTATGAGATTCTGCCAGAGCTTCATGACTGAGCTTTCCAAGCACATCGGTGCTGACACCGACGTTCCCGCAGGCGACATCGGTACAGGCGCAAGAGAGATCGGCTTTATGTTCGGTCAGTACAAGAGACTCCGCAACGAGTTCGTAGGCGTTCTCACCGGTAAGGGTCTTTCTTACGGCGGTTCTCTTGCAAGAACCGAGGCTACAGGTTTCGGTCTTTGCTACTTCACCGCTGAAATGCTCAAGTGTATGAAGAACGACAGCTTCAAGGGCAAGACTGTTGTTGTATCCGGTTCGGGCAACGTTGCTATCTATGCTTGCCAGAAGGCTACCGAGATGGGCGCTAAGGTCGTTGCTATGTCTGACTCCAACGGCTACATCTATGACGCTGACGGCATCAAGCTCGATGTTGTTAAGGATATCAAGGAAGTTCGCCGCGGCAGGATCAAGGAATATGTTGACGCTGTTCCTACTGCTAAGTACACCGAAGGCTGCAAGGGCATCTGGACCATCAAGTGCGATATCGCTCTCCCCTGCGCTACTCAGAACGAGATAGACGGCGAAAGCGCTGACGCTCTTATCAAGAACGGTGTATTCGCTGTAGCAGAGGGTGCTAATATGCCTTCTACTCCCGAAGCTATCGAGAAGTTCCAGTCCGCAGGCATCCTTTTCGCACCTGCTAAGGCTGCAAATGCAGGCGGTGTTGCTACTTCTGCTCTTGAAATGAGCCAGAACTCCGAGAGACTCAGCTGGACCTTTGAAGAGGTTGACGCTAAGCTCAAGGGCATCATGGAGAACATCTTCCACAACAGCTACAATGCTGCTAAGGAATACGGCAAGGAAGGCGACCTCGTTGCAGGTGCTAACATTGCAGGCTTCCTCAAGGTGGCAGACGCTATGAAGTGGCAGGGCATCAGCTACTGATCGCTGAATAACATAATAAGATCAAAGACACTGTGCGCATAACACAGTGTCTTTTTATTTTTTGGGTCACGCTACGCACGGACATGGTCCGTGCTTACTGTGTACTGGCGCCCGCCTTTTGAGCCGCGTTCTTTCCAAAGTGATGACCATGATGTTAGTACTCGCGTGCTATAACTGAGATAATAGTACCGTAGCCGCACACCCTCGGCTCCTGTCAATCTCAAAGACCCACTATGTAAACCCCAATGCGGCGCAGCCGCATCAAGACGAACTAAAGTAATGTCTTGGGAGGTAAAGGAAAGGGGATTCCAAAAGGGGAAAAACATTAGGAGGTAAAGCAGCCGTGCTCA
>CADBTD010000190.1 GCA_902797535.1 uncultured Ruminococcus sp.
ACTGCCATTTTCTATGTCTCCTGTTTCAGCCGCAGCGGAAAAAGCTGCGTTCTCCCATACATTATTTATTATACATCATTTCACACTGCTTTGCAAGGATTTTTTTGAATTTTGTCAGACTTGCGGCAGGCCGTGATATACATACCGCCGCAAAACCGCACTATTTCAGTGTTTTAATGCTTTAAATCAGAAATTAGAAAAATCGCCGTCGGAACTGCGCATTTTTGTACAAAGTGTGCTCAAAGCCGCAAAGCAGATACACAAAATGAAAAAAACACAACTTTTAACGCACGGTATCTTTACTTTTCGGGGAATATATGATATAATATATAGTATTAAGTCTTGAAAGGAAGGTTTTTCGATGAAAAAACTTATGCTTGGAAACGAAGCATTTGCACGCGGTCTGTATGAAGCAGGCTGTGAGTTCGTTTCCTCATATCCGGGAACACCCTCAACAGAGGTAACAGAGTTCGCCGCAAAATACGATGAGATGTATGCTGAATGGGCGCCTAACGAAAAGGTAGCTATGGAAGCGGCCCTCGGTGCTTCTATCGCAGGCAAGAGAAGCTTCTGCGGCATGAAGCACGTCGGTCTTAACGTAGCGGCCGACCCGCTTTACACCGCAGGCTATACAGGCGTAAACGGCGGTATGGTCATCTGTGTGGCCGATGACCCCGGACTTCACTCATCACAGAATGAGCAGGATTCACGTCACCATGCGATAGCTTCAAAGGTACTCATGGTAGAGCCTTCGGATTCGCAGGAATGTAAGGACTTCACAAAGATGGCATATGAGCTTTCCGAAAAGTTTGACTCGCCCGTTATTGTGAGACTTTCCACAAGAATAGCACATTCGCAGTCGGCTGTTGAGCTTTGCGACAGAGTAGTGCCCGAAGCAAAGCCCTATGTAAAGAACCCCGCAAAGTTCGTAATGATGCCCGGAAACGCAAAAAGGCGTCACCCCATTGTTGAGCAGAAGCTGAGAGATGCGGCCGAATACGCCGAGACCTCGCCCCTCAACAAGGTAGAATACAACGACACATCTATCGGTATCATAACCGCAGGAAACTGCTATCTTTATGCAAAAGAGGCACTTGGCGACAAGGCGAGCTATCTCAAGCTCGGCATGGTAAATCCCCTGCCCATAAACATAATAAAGGACTTTGCCGCAAAGTGCGACAAGGTATATGTTATAGAAGAGCTTGACGATATAATCGAGGCTCACTGCAAGAAGAACGGCATAAACGTTATCGGCAAGGAGCTTTTCGGATGGGAATTTGAGATATCGCAGGCTATCGTGCGCGAAAAGATACTCGGCATAAAGCCCGATACCATGACTTTCGGAGAGAATGTACCTGTACGTCCTCCCGTAATGTGCGCAGGATGTCCCCACAGAGGACTTTTCTACTGCCTGTCTCAGCTGGGCGTGTATGTATCGGGTGATATCGGATGCTATACCCTCGGTGCTGCCGCACCTCTTTCGGCTATGGACACCACGATATGCATGGGTGCTTCGATAAGCGCTCTTCACGGCTACAACAAGGCACTCGGCGCTGAGGCCGAGCATAAGAGCGTTGCTGTCATAGGCGACTCGACATTCATGCACAGCGGTATGACAAGCCTTGTGAACGTTGCCTACAACGCTTCAAACACCACTACGATAATACTTGACAACTCCATCACAGGAATGACAGGTCATCAGCAGAACCCCACCACAGGCAAAAACCTTAAGGGCGACCCTGCTGCGGCTGTAAACCTTGAAGAGCTCTGCCATGCTATAGGCATAAAGAGCGTTCGTGTCACCGACCCCTATGACATGGCTTCTACAAAGAAGGTCATAGAGGAAGAGCTTGCCAAGGACGAGCCTTCGGTTATAATCTCACGCAGGCCCTGTGCTCTGCTCAAGTATGTAAAGCACAATCCGCCCCTGCACGTTGACGCAAATAAGTGCGTAGGCTGCAAGCAGTGCCTGAAGATAGGCTGTCCCGCTATATCCATGAAGGACAGACCCGAAGGTGACACCAAGAAGGGCAGACTGAGCGTTATCAACCATACACAGTGCGTGGGCTGCGGCATATGCAAGGAAATGTGCAAGCCCGGCGCTATAGTTGACTGATGACCCGTGACACCATACTGCTTTTCTGTGCATTCGGCGTGCCTTTTCTTCTGATAGCGCTTATTGCAGGCGCTGTGGGATATGTACTCAGAAGGGTAAGACCCGACCTGTACATGACAGACGAAGAAAAGCATAAGGCCGAAAACAGCGCAGACAACAACGAACACTTACAAAGGGAGTAAAATATAAATGGAAACGAAATCGATAATGATAGTCGGCGTGGGCGGACAGGGCACACTGCTCGCATCACGCATACTCGGAAGCGTGTTCCTCTCGCAGGGCTATGATGTAAAGCTCAGCGAGGTACACGGAATGAGCCAGAGAGGCGGCTCGGTAGTTACATACGTTAAGTACGGCGAGAAGGTTTATTCGCCTGTAGTCGAGCTTGGCGAGGCTGACGTTATAATCAGCTTTGAGCAGCTTGAAGCGGCAAGATGGCTTCCCTATCTCAAAAAGGGCGGAAAGCTCGTTACATCAGACCAGACACTTGACCCTATGCCTGTGATCACAGGTGCGGCAGAATATCCCGAAGACATTATCGGCAAGATAGCTGCTATGGGCGTGGAAGTCACCGCAGTTGACGCTCTCGGACTTGCAGAGCAGGCAGGCACGGCTAAAGCCGCAAACGTAGTTCTCATGGGTGTTGTCTCAAAGAAGCTGCCTTTTGACGAGAGCGTATGGCAGACTGCCCTTGAACAGTGCGTGCCCGAAAAGTTCCTTGAACTGAACAAGAAGGCTTTCGCACTCGGCCGTGAGGCTGTATAAAAAGATCTATAAGCCCTTGCACCTCAGGGGCAGTTTATAATTTGTTTGGAGGTTTTTCCGATGGAAGATCAGAAACTGTATCGGGACAAGGAACATGAATGTATGTCCCGTGAGGAAATGAAAGCGCTTCAGAGCAAAAAGCTCGTTGCTCAGGTGAAGCACGTCTGGGACAATGTTCCTTATTACAGGAAGAAAATGGAGGAGATGGGCGTATCACCCGACGATATAAAGTCAGTGGATGACCTGCACAAGCTGCCGTTTCTCTCAAAGGCAGACCTGCGTGACGCTTACCCGAAGGGACTGCTGGCAGTTCCGCAGTCGGAATGTGTCCGCATACAGTCTACAAGCGGCACAACAGGCAAGCGTGTCGTAGCATTCTATACACAGAACGACGTTGATATGTGGGAAGAATGTGTTGCAAGAGCGATAGTTGCCGCAGGCGGCACAAACGAAGATGTTTGTCAGGTAGCATACGGATACGGTCTCTTTACAGGCGGCGCAGGACTGCACGGCGGTTCTCACAAAGTCGGCTGTCTTACTCTTCCTATGTCATCGGGAAACACCGAAAGACAGATACAGTTCATGCAGGATCTTGGCGCAACTATACTCTGCTGCACACCTTCATACGCTGCATACATCGGTGAGGTAGTAAAGGAAATGGGACTCAAGCCCGAAGATCTGCCCCTTAAAGCAGGTATATTCGGCGCTGAGCCCTGGACCGAGGAAATGCGTCAGGAGATAGAAAAGTCACTGGGCATCAAGGCATATGACATATACGGCCTTACCGAGCTGAGCGGCCCCGGCGTTGCATTTGAGTGCAGCGAGCAGTCGGGTATGCACATAAACGAGGATCACTTCATAGCGGAGATAATAAATCCCGAAACAGGCGAAGTACTCCCCGACGGCACTAAGGGCGAGCTGGTATTCACAAGCATAGATAAGGAAGCGTTCCCGCTTCTCAGATACCGCACAAGAGATATCTGTGTGCTTTCGAGAAAGAAATGCTCTTGCGGAAGGACACTCGTCAAGATGGCCAAGCCCATGGGAAGAAGCGACGATATGCTCATAATCAAGGGCGTAAATGTATTCCCGTCACAGATCGAGAGCGTGCTTATCAAGATGTCTAACGCTACTCCGAACTATCAGATAGTAGTAGACAGAGTTGGCACCACCGACACATTTGAGATACTTGTGGAGATATCCGACGATATGTTCTCGGATACCATAAAGACCTACGAGGAGCTTCAGAAGAAGATCTCTCAGGACATCAAGAGCGTGCTCGGCATCCGTGCGAAGATAAAGCTGGTCGAGCCTAAGTCTATACCTCGTTCCGAGGGCAAGGCTGTAAGAGTCATCGACAGAAGAAAGTTAGTATAATGGGAACAGGCATACTATTCGCAGCAGATGAGCTGATGATACAGCGCATCCGTAAAATGCGCCCGGAAGAAAGACCCGTATATATCTCAGAGAAAGTCGAGGAGCTTTACTTTGAGGAATATCCCGAACGCACCTGTGAGCTTGAAGGCTCATGGGAGGCGATACACCGTGCGCTGACAGGCGGCAGCTTCTTATTTGACGGCAGCGCCGAACTCACTCCGGTGATACTTGGCGGCGAGGTGCTTTACTATGACGGTGATGCTCAGGATGATTTTATCATATCCGCAAAGACGCCCGAACAGGTAAAGGCAATTGCCGAAAAGCTTCCGCAGGTGAGCGAAGCGGAGTTCAGAAAAGGATACAAGGCAATAAGCGCCGATGAATACCCCTACAAAAGCAGCGAAGACTGTGAGGAAGCATTCGGGTATATGTCTGACAGCATATCCTTCTGGCGGTTCGCCGCCAAAAACGGTCTGTGGGTGCTTTTCACCGCTGACCTGTGACACCTGTGATCACAGCCGCTGTGCTGTCGGACTATGACAGGGTAAACCGTACCCGAGAGATCCATGCAAATAATATTTTATCCGAAAGAAGGTATATATATGACAGTAAAACAGTTATCGGTATTCGTTGAGAACAGAGCAGGAAGACTTTCCACCATAACAAGGCTTCTCGGCGACAACGGCATCAATATCCGCGCTATGAGCATAGCCGATACAAAGGATTTCGGCATATTAAGGCTCATCGTGAACGACAGTGAAAAGGCACTTGAAGTGCTCAAGGCTAACAGCTATGCCGTTACCTGCACAAACGTGCTTGCACTCAGATTAAGCGACAAGCCCGGCGGACTTGCCGACGCTATGACCTGTCTTTACAAGGACAACATCAGTGTTGAATATATGTATGCGGCTTTCATTTCCGAGACAGAGGAGACCGCTTATCTTATACTCAGAACTGACAAGACCGATGAAGCAGTTACTGCACTCACAGAGGGCGGCTTCAAACTCGTTTCCGACGAGGAAATGAGATCGCTCTGATATCTGATACTTTATCGGAACATCAAACGGCTTTAGCTTTCTGACCCTGAGGCGGTTCTCTGCTTCAGGGTCAGGGTGTAAGTTGATACTTTCAATAGGAGGCTGTGTCCCGTCATTCAGCAAACGCCTGAGATGCCGAGGGACATAAGCCGCGAGTTATATTTACGAGGTCATTTATGAGATCAGAACTTGAAAACAGGCGGCTTGCTGTTTGCGCAGAGCTTATACGCACCGACGGCGGCGGCAAAAAAGCCGCCGTAGATGTGGGCACAGACCACGCTTATCTTGCCGCATTTCTTGTACAGCAAAATATATGCGGAAAAGTGTGGGCGTGCGACATAAATCCCCGTCCCCTTTCATTTGCGGAAAAGACAGTACATGAATGCGCACTTGAAGACAAGATAACGCTTGTGCTTTCCGACGGGCTTGACGCCTTTCCTCAGCGGCCCGAAGGCTGTACGCATATCGTATGTGCGGGAATGGGCGGAGAGCTGATCGCAGATATTCTTTCACGGTGTTCATGGGCAGACAGCGTCACGTCGGTACTTCAGCCCATGACAAAGGCCGATGAGCTCAGAAAGTGGCTCTACAGAAACGGATTCCGTGTTGACGAGGAACGTGCCTGCCGTGACGGAAAATTCGTTTACGCCATAATGCGTGTGAAAAAGGGCATTCCCGAATATCCCTGCGACGAGAGGTATCTTGCGGCAGGACGCATAACCGCTGATATGGCAGACGGACGCGAATATCTTGAAATGCGTGCCCGGAGGCTCGAAAAGGCGGCAAAAGGTATGCTTTCATCAGCTGAGGAGCAGAAACGTGCCGAGGGCGGCAGGATAGCCGAACTGGCTGTACGCCTGAAAAAAGAAACGGAGGTCTGACATATGTCTGATGTGACTGTAGGAAAGATCTACAACTTTATAGACAGCTTTGCGCCATTTTCTTTACAGCAGAGCTATGACAACAGCGGGATATGCGTAGGAAGCAGAGATATGCCCGTCACAAGGATACTCACGGCACTTGACATAACCCGTGATGTGGTCCTCGAAGCGGAGGAAAAAGGCTGTGAGCTGGTCATCTCACATCATCCCGTTATTTTCAGGGGACTGAAAACCCTTGACCCCGAACATCCCGCCGTAATGCTTGCCGCAAGGGGAATAGCGGCAATATGCGCGCATACCAGCTTTGATTCGGCTGAGGGCGGCATGAATGACCTTCTTGCACTGAAGCTGGGACTGAAGATCATCGAGCCGCTGAGTTTTGACGAGGGAAAACCTATGGGATATGTATGTGAAATGCCCTTTGAATGCAGCGAGGAGCATCTTGCCGGAGTATGCAAAAGGGCGCTCGGCTGCCGTGCTGTGCGCTACACTAAGACCGGAAAAAGCATAATCCGTGTCGGACTATGCTCGGGCAGCGGCGCAGACCTTATTTTTGAGGCTGTGGAAAAGGGCTGTCAGGCACTGATAACAGGAGATGTGAAGCACAACTTCTTCATAGACGCTGACAACCTCGGTTTCTGTCTTATAGATGCAGGACATTTTTATACCGAGAACATCTTCCACGACTTTATCAAGGAAAAGATAGAGGGCGATTTTGCGGGAGTCACCGTAACAAAGTCAGAGCGCTTTGATGATCCCGTACTGGTGATGTAATACATTTTCAAGCACAAAAAAGCCTGAGCGTTCGCTCAGGCTTTTATCTTTTTTATACACAAGTCCGAAGATGCTCAGCCCTGTTCCTTCATCTTAGCGAAGCACTCGCTGCAGTATACAGGTCTATCCTCTTTGGGCTGGAAGCGAACCTTAGCTTCGCGGCCGCAGGCTGCACATACAGTTGTAAAGATCGGGCGGTCATCGGGACGGCTCGCCTTGCGCTTGTCACGGCATTCCTTGCAGCGCTTAGGCTCATTGGTGAGGCCTTTTTCAGCGTAATATTCCTGCTCACCTGCGGTGAATATAAACTCCTGTCCGCATTCTTTACATACCAGTGTCTTGTCTTCGTACATGATTACCAAACCTTTCCGAATGGGCTTTCCCAAACTATAACATATTATTTTTTATCCTGACCCTTAAAGGGGTATCAGCTTTGTTTGTGAACCTGACCTTCCAGCTCGGTCCTGAGCTTTTTTCTTGCCCGCTGCATAGCATTATCAACAGACTTTCTGTCAGCGCCAAGAACATCAGCTATCTCGCGGTAGCTTAGTCCGCTTATATAGAGTTCGACAACGTTTCTTTCACGCTTTGTCAGAACAGACCTCATAGCCGAGTTAAGCTGTTCAAAGCGTTCTCTTTCCGCCGCCTCAGCCTCAGTAAACTCAGGCAGTTCCTCGCTTTCCTCACCGCATCCGCCTATAGGGCTGTTGCGTTTTATCGAGGACAGCATTTTGTTTTTTGCACAGGTGAGCAGAAACGCCTTTGCGTCACCTCTGCCGCTGTCAAAATCACCTATTGCCGCAAGTGCGCCAAGCAGCCCTTCCTGTAACAGGTCTTCTGATATCTTCGGGTCAAGAGCCCTTGCCATTGAACGGATCGACGGCAGCAGCACAGATACAAGTTCTGCCGCTGCGGACGAATCTGATGCCGCCCTCAGCACAAGGTCACCGAAGCTGTCAGCGCTTGTAAAATTTTCCAATTCAGACTGCATAAGTTCCACCTTTGCAATAGCCTATATGGCTATTTTAACACATTTTTAACAAAAAGTCAAGCATAAACAGCACTTTTGACGAGGTTTCCGAGTTTTTTGTAACACTTTACAAATTTGATAATCACATATTGTACATAAATACAAAAACAGGAAAA
Organism: uncultured Ruminococcus sp.; assembly: GCA_902797535.1. GTDB lineage: Bacteria > Bacillota > Clostridia > Oscillospirales > Ruminococcaceae > YE71. Next base: position 8,097 of record CADBTD010000190.1, read on the forward strand.
TGAGTATAATTCTCATTTTCCTGCAAATATCATATTTCAGCGTACTCTGCCCTGCCTGTGCGGAATATATTTCCTCCATGACAGTCGATAGCCGTTACAACGGGAAAATCCTCGATATAAAGGCGTTTTACCGATTCACAGCCGAGGTCTTCAAAAGCTATGACCTCACAGGACTTTATCCTGCTTGCAGCGAGAGCGCCTGCACCGCCTACAGCACAGAAATAAACTGCACCGTTGCGTTCGATAGCGTCGCATACCTCATCGGTACGCTCACCCTTGCCTATCATGCCCACAAGACCCAGATCAAGGAATCTCGGTGCATATCTGTCCATTCTGCCGCTTGTAGTAGGACCGCACGAACCTATCGGCTTGCCTTCGGGGGAAGGTGTAGGTCCGGCGTAATAGATAACGGCATCTTTCAGGTCATAGGGGATATCGCTGCCGCTGTCGAGAAGAGCGGTTATCCTTTTATGTGCGGCGTCACGAGATGTATATACCGTACCGCTGAGCAGAACTTTATCGCCCGCATTGAGTGTCGGCGCAGCTTCACGCAGATCCTCTATGCGGATCTTTCTTATCTCACTCATTATTCTTCATCATCAACGAGGTCAAGGCCTTCATCAACAAGATCTCTTGCGGAGTTAGCCATTCTCATGCTCTCGGAGCTGAGTTCGTTGATCTGACCGAGCAGTCTGGATACAACGTCATTCAGGCTGTCAAATGTAGTCTTGACTTCGGTCCTGAGTTCAGAAGATCTGGACTTGATAACGGATGCCTGATTCTGTGCGTCTTCGATGAGCTTAGCAGCCTTTGCCTCAGCCTCGGTGGTGAGCTTGTATGCTCTTGCATTAGCTTCATCGGTGACCTTATCAGCCTCAGTCTGAGCAGAAGTAGTGATCTCTTCAGCCTCAGTCTTAGCAGAGGACATAACATCTTCAGCAACGGCGTTTGCATGAGCCATAGTCTCAGCAGCATCGTTATTTGCCTTGGTAACGGTAGCCTCAGCCTGAGCGTTAGCATCGTCGATGACCTGATTAGCCTGAGCCTCAGCCTCATCAGTTGTAGCCTTAGCCTGCTCCTTAGCCTGAAGAACGATCTTGTTAGCTGTATTCTGAGCCTCGATAAATACGTTTCCGAGGTCGAATGCGGGAGCGGTTCCGCTTGCCTGAGCAGCTTCCTTCTTAGCAGCCTCAACGTCTTCCTTGAGCTGTTCTATTTCCTCAGCCTGCTGAGCGATAAGCTGATCCTTTTCAACGATCTGCTGCTCATAATCGGCTATTCTCATATTCATGGAATCGGTAGATGCCATAAGCTCGGCTACTTTATTCTTAGCCTCTTCAACTTTCTTCTTAGCGTCTTCTACCTGTCCTTCGAGTTCAGCCTTGCCCTCGAAGTTATCGTTCTGCTTGTTGCCGTTAGCTACCTGTATCTCAAGGCGCTCATTAGTCTCCTCAAGATCCTTGACCTTATTTTCAAGGGTATAGATCTTAGAATTGAGGTCATCAACATAAGCCAGAACGTCCTGCTTATCAAATCCGCCCATACGGACGGTTCTTAAATAACCGGTATTTGCCATTTCGTATTCCTCCCATTAAAGACAGTAAATTACATATATTAATTATACTATACTTCGCCTGTTTTTTCAACCGAATTTGTCAATTTTAATAAACTTCATCAGCTTGAACAAATAGCGTCAATTCTTTTTGTTGATGTTGACCACGGTAATTTTTTACACAAATGTTATACAAAAAAGGCGAACAGTTTTCCCCGTCCGCCTCCTTGAGATCATTTACTTACTTTGACTTGAAGATATTGAAGATGTCGTCATAGTATGTGGGGTTGCCCGCAGCCTTTACGCCTGCCTTATGCATAGCGTCTGCCTGCTCCTTTGCCTCTTCTGCCTTAGGTCTTACAGAAGGTGCTGTACCGGAGGACGAAGCTGCTGCGGCGAAAAGTCCGCCCTTTTCAGCTATCTCAGCTCTTCTTTCAGCCGAACCGTCGAAATCTGCTGCGATAACAGTTACATAGACCTCATCGTTCATGTTGCTGTCATAGCCGTTACCGAAGATTATTTCTGCATCTTCATCAACAGCCTCGGTGATAGCGTTTGTGAGTTCATCTATCTCATCAACTACGATGTCCTCGCTCATAGTGATATTTACGAGAAGTCTCTTTGCACCTGCAACAGAAGTTTCGAGCAGGTCGCTCTTTATTACCTGAGCAACTACCTCAGGCACCTTATCCTTGCCCTGACCGTGGCCGATAGCCATGTGGGCAAAGCCTGCATTCTTTATTATAGTGGTGATATCAGCGAAGTCAACGTTTATCTCATCATGTCTGGTGATTATCTCAGCTATTGAAATGACATCAGTCTTGAGCACGTCATCAGAAAGCGCATATGACTGCTTCATGGTGAGCTTCTGACCTGTTGCGATAAGGTTCTGGTTCGGGATAACGATAAGTGCGTCAACGTTGTCGAGCAGTGCTGCTATACCCTTCTCAGCCTTTTCCATCTTCTTGGCGCCCTCAAACTTGAAAGGCTTGGAAACGACTGCTATTGTCAGCTTATCCATGTCATGAGCGATCTTGGCTACTACGGGAGCGGCACCTGTACCTGTTCCGCCGCCCATACCTGCGGTGATGAACACCATATCAGCGTCCTTGAGCACCTCGGTTATCTCATCCTGGCTTTCCTCTGCCGAAGCTGCGCCTATCTCGGGCTTAGCACCTGCGCCGAGTCCGTGAGTGAGCTTTGCGCCGATCTGTATCTTTTCCTGTGCCTTGGAATTCTTGAGAGCCTGTATATCGGTATTGATAGCTATGTAATCAACGTTTCCGATTATACCTGTGTCAGCTATGCTGTTCAGCGCATTTCCGCCGCCGCCGCCGACGCCTATAACCTTGATCTTAGCTCCCTCGATCGGAGCTTCAACATACTCGTAAGCCATGTTCAACATCCTCCTGTTTTTTATCGCTTCAAAATTTTAAGCAAAGTAGATCATTTACAAGTTTTACAATGTTTTTTTGCGCGAACTGTCCAAATTTCGGCGCAATTTCAGATATACTATTATAATAACACAAAATCACCCTGTTGTAAAGTTCCTGTAATCATTTCAAACAAATTTTAGTCGATCTCACAATTGATTAAACTTTTAACATAGTGTTTTTGTGCGTTTTTACCACCAGGTCTGTTCCTGATAGTTGCCGTCATCCCAGCCGCCATTGTCCCAGCCGCCGTTGTCCCAGGCATTGCCGCCGTCCCAGCCGCCGCCGTTGTCCCAGCCGCCGTTGTCCCAGTTATTGCCGCCGTCCCAATAGCCGTTATCCCAGGTGTTTGTGCCGTCCTGGTTTCCTGCATTCGGATCGGTCCACTGAGTACCGTCCTGACTGTTCATGCTGTCGGCAGACGAACTGCTGTCGTCGGAGCGTGAAGTACTTGCAGACTTGGGAACTTCAGCCTTTTTGGGTATTGCCGAGATACCCCTGTCGATACCGTTGTATCTGAGCGTTCCCTCATATCCCTCGGGAAGTTTTTCTATTACAGCCTGCATATATGCGAGCTTTATGTCAAGGTCTACCGAACTTCCCAGTTCAATGATTATCCTGCCGTCATAGATCAGCTTTATATCGGTCCTGTCCGCTATATCTATCTTGGCTATCTTTTTAAAGGAAAGACGGTCTATCTCGGAAAATATCTGAGTTATTATAACGCCCTTCTGAGGGTCTGAGGACTCAGCCTGCATACCTGCCAGCACCGGCAGATACACCTTAGGCCGTTCTTCATCTGAAAGACTGTCATCAGCATTATCGTATGCGTGTTCATCCTCGGGTCCCACAAGGTCAAATCCCGAGATAAGGGGGAGCTTTTTATTTCGCTCGCTCTGTCCCACCTCAAGCACTCTTCCCGCAGATGACACGGTGCAGTAGCCTCCGCCGTACTCTATCTGAGCCTTTGCGCGGGCTTCCTTTATGTTTATCACAAGACCGTCGGGGTAATCCTTTATCACCTCGACTTCATCAACGTACACAAGATTCTCTCTGAGCCGCTTTTCAACGAATTCGGTATTAAGACGTATCAGGTTCTGTCCGGGCAGAAGTCCGCCCACCATCTGTATCTGCACAGGCTCATAAAGTGTTGCGCCGTTTATGGTCAGTCCTGTGGGAGAAAGGTTGAAAAACACATTCACGCTGAGAAGTGAACCTATCGCCGCAAGCACTGCCGCCGCAATGGTCAGATACAGGTTCATAGTTGACCTGCGTCTTGTATGTCTTACCGCAGCACGCTGCGGCTGATTCTGATTTTCTTCCATTTCCTTTGCTTTTCCTTCCGTATTTTCATACACGCTTTATTTGTGCGCCAAGCTCTGCCAGCGAGGTCTCCATGCACTCATACCCACGGTCTATAAGCTCAACGCCTGTAATGATCGTCTCGCCCTCGGCGGCACAGGCGGCTGTGCACAGCGCCGCACCGCCTCTCAGGTCGGGTGCTTCAACGCACGCTCCCGAAAGTCTTTTAACTCCGCTCACAACGGCTACCCTGCCTTCGGTCTTTATATCCGCCCCCATGCGCACAAGTTCGTCAACATGGCGGAAGCGGTTCTCAAAAATATCCTCTATAAAAATGCTCGTTCCCTCAGCCCTTGACAGCGCCGCCATGACTATCGCCTGAGCGTCTGTCGGAAAACCGGGATGAGGTCCTGTTCGCACTGTTTTCACGGCTCTCAGCCGTTCGGGGGCGTTTATCGCACAGCCTTCCCTGCCCTCATAAACGGCACAGCCCGATTTTCTGAGCAGATCGGTAACCGCCTCAAGGTCACGGGGATCGGCTCCCCTTACAAAGACATCGCCGCCCGTTGCCGCAGCGGCGCAAAGATATGTAGCGGCGGCTATCCTGTCGGGCATTATCCTGTGCTCACAGCCATGAAGATCCGTTGCCGGCCTGCCTCTTACTATGATGCGTGACGTACCGTCCCCCGATATGTCAGCGCCGCACTTTCTCATAAATGCCGCAAGGTCTGATATCTCGGGTTCTCTTGCGGCGTTTGATATCACCGTTTCACCCTGAGCACATGAAGCTGCAAGCATTATATTTTCCGTAGCGCCCACAGACGGGAACGAAAGGTTTATCACTCCTCCGTGAAGTCCGCCCCTTGCGCTGCACCTCAGCCGCCCGTGATCCTCACGGACATCTGCACCCATTTGTCTGAGTGCGGAAATATGCATATCTATGGGTCTCGGGCCAAGCTCGCACCCGCCGGGAAAGCTGAGTGTACACTCACCCGTTCTTGCCACGAGCGCACCCATGAATATCATGGAACAGCGCATGAGCCGCATCAGCATATCCGGTATATCCGAACTGCTGAGAGTACGGGTATCTATGACTGCACAGCCCTTTTCCAGCCTGCACCTGCAGCCAAGACTCGTAAGTATCCTCAACGCCGCATAAACATCGGATATCACGGGACATCTTGTGAGCTTTACCTCATCATGACACAGCACGGACGCGCACATTATAGGCAGCACGCTGTTCTTAGCGCCCTGTACCTCAGTTTCGCCTGAAAGCCTTCTGCCGCCCTCTATCCTGAACACCTGCATGGATCAAACACCTCGCAATACGTTTTTCTCCATATTATGCGAAGTGCCGCTGCAGTGTTACCTTTCAGACAGCGTCTTTATCAAAGGTTATCTCGCTTGCTACTTTCATGAATCCGGGTATGCTCGGGAACTTCAACCCGAAGAAGTCCTTTTTCATGCCTTTTGTGGTCAGCACAAGCGAGGTTATAGCCTTATCGAACTGTGCGTCGTCAAGACCGTCCTTGTTTATCAGTATATCGGCAGTCACCGTTTTCTTTCCGAAAGCGGGTATCCTGTGTACAGGCTCGGTAAGTCCTGTGTAAACGATATGATCAGAGCCCTCGCCGCCCTTGAAGATTATCATGTCCTCTACGCTTATCTCAAAGGGTCCGGGGTTTGATATCTCGAAAGCTACGGTGCATATCCTGTAGCTGCTGCTGCGGTCGCTGTTCATGGCATCTATGTTGTATACATAGTGCTGATCGATGACCTCGGCCTTATACTGTGTAACGCCTGCTGAGGCAAAAAGATCCTCATACCTGCAGCCGCTTTGTGTAGCATCAGCCTTGAAGATAGGCGGTGAGAAAACGAACAGTGCCACAGCTGCGAATACAACTAATGTCAGCGTTCTGCTCCTGCGCTTTTTGCTGCGCACCTTTGTACGCTTTACCCTTACCTCATCATTGTGAACTATCTTAGGGTCTTTTGAGCGTCTTGTGCTGGTGAATTCCTCGTTCAGCTTTGCGCCGTCAGACGGCAGAAGCTCATTTTCCTTCGGCTTTATCTGAAGGTCATGGTGCTTTTTCGATGCACTTGAAAAATCACCGCTGGTATTGAATCCGCCCGTCATACGTCTTGACTGATCGCCCGAATTTATCGCATTCTTCTGATCCGCCGAAAGGTTGTCAAGATCGGGGGGTCTGACTGAATTCATTGATGAATACTTTGACATTTTTTATCCTCCCGCCGCTTATACTTTGTCTTTTATCAGCGGACTTAAAGCATTATATATTCTGTCATTCGTATCGGAAATATACAGCTTAGCCGCATTTTCCGAAAGTGATGCGAGTCTTTCCCTGTCTTCGAGCAGACCCTTCACCGTGTCTATCAGCCACTGTGAAGTAAGGTCCTTCTGCTCAATGACTATCGCAGCACCCGCATTCTGAAGCACCATGCCGTTATGGTACTGATGATTTCCCGCAACTATGGGTGACGGAACAAGTATCGAACCCCTGCCCATAGCTTCAAGCTCTGTAAGGGCGTTTGCACCGCACCTTGATATTACAAGGTCAGCCGCCGCCATGCAGGTCGGCATATTGCTTATGTACTCCTTGACGACAAGATGCTTGTTTCCTTCGAGCTCTATGCCCTTTTCGGCAAGACACTTTTCAAAGCCTGTTTCTCTGCCGTTGCCGCCGTAGGAATGGATGTGATTGACCTTCATGCCCGATTCCTTATACCATGCGATAAGGTCAAGGACAGTGGAATTTATTGCGCCTGCGCCAAGACTTCCGCCTGTTGAAAGGATACATACCGTATCATCATCAAAACCAAGCTCCCGCCTTGCCTCGGCCTTTGTTATCTTTGAAAATCCCGAACGCACCGGAAGTCCCGTTACCGTGTACTTTATCTTCGGGTCCAGATATTTCTTTGCCTCTTCGACAGTGAGCATTGACACATCAACATACTTCGACAGCAGCTTATTGGTAACTCCCGGGTAAGCATTCTGTTCATGTATCGCGGTCTTTATGCCCATCTTTGCCGCCTGTCTCACAACAGGTCCTGCGACATATCCGCCTGTACCTATTACAAGATCGGGCTTGAAGTCATTGATTATCTCACGGCTCCTGCTGCCTGTTTTTATAAGGCAGGCCGCTGCGTGGATGTTTCTTTTGATATTTTCACCTGTTATCCTGCGCTGAAAGCCCTCAACCATTATGGGATAGAATTTATATCCTGCCTGAGGCACGAGCTTTGCTTCGAGCTTTTCGGGGTTGCCCGCAAAAGCAAACTCAGCATCGGGATGATGAGATCTGATTATCTCGGCTATGGCGAGTGCAGGGTTCACATGACCCGCAGTTCCGCCGCCTGCCAGCAATACTCTTAGCATATTCATTTTACTCCTTGATGAAAGATCGTCTGCCCTTTTCCTTACTTGGCAGATGTCTGCTCAGTCTGTTCCTGAGGCTTTTTCTTCATGTTGCGCTTTATGTTCTGCCTTGAGATGCTGAGCATTATGCCCATCTCAAAAAGCTGAAGTATCAGCGCAGTACCGCCCGCACTGAAAAACGGAAGTGCTATACCCGTATTCGGGAAGCCGTTCGTTGCTACCATGATGTTCAGCATTGCCTGAACACCTATCTGTACCGTTATGCCCGTAGCAACGAGCATACCGAAGCGATCTCTTGAATTTGCGGCTATCTGAAAGCCCTTGAGCATGAACAGCACGAACAGCAGCACAACTACCACGCCGCCTGCAAAGCCCAGCTCCTCGCATACTACTGCGAATATAAAGTCGTTCTGTGATTCGGGAAGATAAAGGTGCTTCTGTCTTGATTCACCGAAGCCGAGTCCGAACCAGCCGCCCGAACCTACCGCAAGCAGCGATTCGTATGTCTGGTATGTTGTATTTGAGATATCGAGCTCGGGGTTTCTCCAGCTCTTGATACGTCCTTCAATATAGCTGAACTTGCCGCCGCCCTTTATTACGAATATGACTGTCAGCGCCAGTATTCCCAGCACTGCGCATATCCCGATGAACTGCCAGAAGCGCTTTGCGCTCATTCCGCTTGCGAACATCATAGACACGCCGATTATGACAAAAAGCATCATGGCGGACATATGACGCTGCATCATGAGCACTCCCAGCACAAGTGCAAACAGCACCATAAACGGCACCATAACGTGCTTCCGGCTTTTCTCGAATTTCTGGAAATTCACCGACAGTATGTATGCAAATATTATTATAAAAGATATCTTCAGCAGCTCTGACGGCTGAAATGTTATGCCTTTGACCGTTATCCAGCGTTTTGCGCCCTCGACATCTATACCGAAAAGCGCCGTGTATACGCAGGTAAGCAGCGACACCAGAAAGAACAGATATGTCACCTTTGTGTTGAAAAAGAAGTTGTAGTCAAGGAACGATGCAAAAAACAGCGCTCCGAATCCCAGCACGGTACACAGGAGCTGTCTTCTGAATATATAGTATCCGTCGTTATAGTCCTGCATCGAAGCAGCATAGCTTGCCGAGAACATCATGGCAAGTCCGAACACCATCAGTACCACAACGATACCGAAAAATGTAACGTCTATCTCCGCAAGCACGAATCTCAGATTCAGCGTCTTGCGCTTCTGCCCCGCCTGTACAGCCGAGGTCTTTTCTATATTTGCCGCCATTTATCTGCCGCCTTTCCGCACACGCAGAGTATCAGAAGTAGTGCTTTTCACCGTACACCGCGAGTGCTGCTGCCGCTGCCGCAAAGGCAAGTGCCGCAGCGGAATATATCATTATCACTTTATAGTCATTTATCTTGAACATACTTATATGCTTGTGAAGCACCGCCCCGCGCATGATGAGCTTTTTTCTGCTGCGGTACACCGCATAGTTCACCACCGCCGATACAGCGTCGATAAAAGCTGCGCCGCAAAGCAGCAGCCCTGCAAGCATATAGATATCACAAAGCACCGCCGCAGATGCCATGAGCGCTCCGCAGAAAAATCCGCCGGACGAGCCGCTTCTCAGCTTTGACGGTGAAAGCCCCCACAAAAGCGAGCCTGCCGCCGCTGCCGCACCTACCGCACCCATCACCGTGAGCATATCACGCTTTGCGATAGTGCCTACAGCCGAAAGTCCCAGCATACTCACAAAGCATACTGTCTGTGCCAGACCGCCGATGCAGGTGTCTTCATCTGTACCGAAACGGTTTAAAACACGAAAGCTGTATATCACTGCGGTCATCACCGCCGCCATAACAGGGCAGTATGCCGCACCAAGGTCATATATGCCAAGCCCGAACGGAAGCAGCACCGCTGTGCCCGCAAGGCCTGTTTTCTTTGCCAGAAGGAGAAAGAGAAGGCTTGACACAAAGCAAAGTCCGAGCTTTATCCGTGTCTTTACGCCGCAGTTTTTTCCCCGTACTTCAAGCAGACAGTCGTCCGCTGCGCCCGCTGATGTGACTATCAGAGTATATACAGCCGACATCAGCAGTCCCGTCCTGCCGCTGCAGTATGAAGCCGCAACAGCCGAACCGAAAGCAAAGACCATCCACATCACTGCACCGCCGAAAGCAGGTTCGCTGCCGTCGGTCTTGAATCTGTCGCCCACATAGGGCTGATACTTTCCTGTTTTGTATCGTCTTAGCAGCGGTATGAGCGCTATGCCGAGAAAATAGCTCAGCGCCGCCATCATTACCGCCGTTACTGATATCTTACTCCAGAGCATCTACCGCTTCTTCGAGCTTCATGCCCCTGCTGCCCTTGAAAAGCACAGCGTCACCCTCGTGAAGCTCGCTCTTCAGTGCCTCTATCATGTCCTGCTTGCTCTCAAAATAGTGACAGCCTGACTCGTCCATGCCCTTCTTTACAGCGCCGTCAACATAATACTTTGAATCGCTGCCACAGCAGTAGAGCAGGTCAGCCTTTGAAGAAGCCACATACTCTCCCGTCAGCTTGTGAAGTGTGCGGGCGTGCTTGCCAAGCTCGAGCATATCGGAAAGCACTGCGATGCGTCTTCCTCCCTCGGGTACAGCAAGCTGGTCAAGCGCCGAAAGCGCCGCCTTTACAGAATCGGGTGCAGCATTGTAGCAGTCCACCACAAAGGTCATGCCGCGCACCTGTCTTATATTCTGTCTTATGCCCTGAGGACGGAATTCTCCCACCGCCTGAGCCATGAGCACGGGATCGATATCAAGTGTCGTACCCACTGCGAATGCCGCAAGAGCGTTCTTTATATTGTGTTCACCCAGGCAGTTGAGCCTTGCAGGAACACTGCCGCCCTTGTAATTTATAGTGAATGAAGTGCCGCTTTCATCGCTCTTTATGTCGGAAGCGTACACATCTGCTGTCTTTTTCTTTATAGAATAGAATACTATCTGTCTGCCGTGGCGCGGCTCTATCTGAGAAAGCAGCTTGTCATCCATTGACAGCACCAGAGGCGCCATGCGGGCCGCACCGTCAAGTATCTCCATTTTTGCTTTGAGTATACCCTCCTGCGAGCCGAGATTCTCGATGTGCGAGTGGCCTATATTGGTTATGACCGCACAGGTAGGCTCACAGCACATTGAAAGCCGCGATATCTCACCGAAATGGTTCATGCCCATCTCAATGACTGCCGCACCTGTTGATGCGTCTATACCGAACAAGGTCTTGGGCATACCTATCTCATTGTTGTGGTTGCCTTCGGTCTTTACGGTGTTGAACTTCTTTGACAGTACAAGGGCTATCATGTCCTTTGTAGTGGTCTTTCCCACGCTGCCCGTAATTCCCACCAGCGGTATATCAAATTTTCTTCTGTAGTAATTTGCAAGCTGTAAAAGCGCTCTGTGCGTTGAATCCACCACTATGCATCTTGCGCCCTCGATAGGTCTTTCGGCGATAACAGCCGCCGCACCGAGTTCACAGGCCTTTGCGCCGTAGTCGTGTCCGTCAAAATTGTCGCCCTTGAGCGCCACGAACACCGAACCTGCCTCGATAGTCCTTGTATCGGTAGATACCGAAGTCACATCGGTATCTGCGGGGTAGCCGAAACTGCCGTCCACCGCCTGAACTATCTCGCTCAATTTCATCTTTTCCATACTGACTGCCCCCTTTTTACCTCCTGCCGAGCTTTTCGAGCGCCTCGGCGACCACCTCACGCTCGTCGAAGTGTATCTTGCGTCCGCCCGCAAGTATCTGATAATCCTCATGGCCCTTGCCTGCAAGAAGTATCAGGTCATCGGGTTCGGCATTTTCCACTGCCCAGCATATGGCTTCATGCCTGTCGGTTATCCTTATATAGGGGGTATCCTTACCCTCCAGTCCTTTTAATATATCGTCTATTATTGCGTCGGGGTCTTCGTTTCTCGGATTATCACTGGTCACAATAAGGAAATCCGCATTGTCGGCAGCCGCCTGCGCCATCAGCGGACGCTTTTTTGCGTCGCGGTTGCCGCCGCACCCGAACAGACATTTTATCTTGCCCTTGGCGCCGTGGCGTATAGCCTGAAGCACATTGGCCACAGCATCGGGAGTGTGCGCATAGTCGCATATGACAGTAAAATCACGCCCCGTAGGTATGACCTCCGCCCTGCCTCTTACGCCTGTCATGGCGTTTATCTTTGCCGCCGATACTGCTGTGCCGAAGCCCAGCATATCAAGGCAGGCAAGCACCGCCAGTGAATTTGATACATTGAATATGCCCGGCATAGCAAAATCTATATTGCGGCGGTCGTCGCCGCAGCAGAATACATACTTTACACCTGCCGCACCCAGTGATACCGACTCTGCATAATAGTCCGCAGTCTCGGCTGCCGAGTAGCTTTTTACGGGGATATCTATCTCCGAGATATAGCGTCTGCCGTATTCGTCGTCTGTATTTATCAGCGCCCTGTCGCTTATGCTGAACAGCAGCTTTTTCGCCTGATAATAGTTTTCCATAGTGCCGTGTACATCAAGATGATCCTGCGTAAGGTTGGTGAACACGCCTATATCGTATCTGCAAGGACCTGTTCTCTTCTGTTCAAGCCCCTGAGAGGATACCTCCATTATCGTGTATTCACAGCCTGCATCAGCCATTTTCCTAAGAAGCTCGAACAGGTCATAAGGCTCGGGAGTAGTCCTTGCCGTGGGGTATATCTCGTCGCCTATCTCGTTCTGACAGGTGCCGATGAGTCCCGACTTCTTTCCGAGAGCCATAAGTGCCTTTTTCAGCACAGTGGTTATGGTGGTCTTGCCGTTAGTGCCCGTAACGCCTATCATTTTAAGCTCTCTCTCGGGGTGTCCGAACCATGCAGAGCAAAGATATGGATAAAGTCCTCTTGTGTCGCTGACTATGATCTGGCAGTCAAGCCCTAAATCACGCTCGCAGAATATCACCGATGCGCCCTTTTTCACCATATCTGCGGCAGCATTGTGCCCGTCAAAGGTGCCGCCCTTGATGCAGACAAAGGCAAATCCCTTATCCATTTCTCTGCGGGTATCTGATGTTACACCGGTTATCTCGGTATCGGAAAGCGCCTCCGCCGTGATATCAAGTCCGTTTATAAGCTGTGAAAGTTTCATTTGCCGATCGTCCTTTATGAAATAAATAGTATCACTGTGATGCCACAGTTGACTGCTGGAACGTAACGTTCACCGCAGTTCCCACAGGCACGGTCATGCCTGTCATCTCACTTGAAACAGCAAGCGAGTTCTCATCATTGAGCGCTGTGTTGTCGGTAGTCATATTAAGTCCCGCACTCAGCAGGAGCTGGCGTGCGTACTCCTTGGAAAGTCCGCCCACATCGGGTACAGTGACCATTTCCTCGGGAGTGATGTTGTCGAGATAAAGCACTACCGAACCGCCTCTCTGCACCGAAACGCCCGCGGGGCACTGCCTTAATACGGTATCGCCGCTTCCGACTATCGTCACATCAAGTCCGAGAGCCTTTATGGTCTCCTCAGCCTCAGCCCTTGTCCTGTACTCAACGTTGGGAACACTGACTTCAAGCTGTGCAAGCTCTTCTTCGCTGTATTCCGGTATGAATCCGAGATACGGCAGAACGTCCTTGAGCACCTTGGTGCATACAGGTGCCGCCACCTGGCTTCCGTAGAACTTTTCGCCCTGGGGGTCATCTATCATGACAAGCATTATCACCTGAGGGTCATCCGCAGGCGCAAATGCGCAGTATGAACCGACATAGTCGGTCTTTCCGCCCGGGTCTATATCTATCTTCTGTGATGTTCCCGACTTTCCGCCTATGCGGTAACCCTGTATGTAGGCGTTGCCGGTATCGTTCGTCTCAACGACTGTTTCCAGTATCTCACGCATCATGGCGCTGACATCTTCCGATATCACCTGACGCTTGACATCTGTTTCAAAGTCCTTTACAATGTTGCCGTTGCAGTCGATTATTCGGTCAACTATCTGCGGCGTAACGAGATATCCCCCGTTTATTACGGCAGAATATGCGGTTATCATCTGTATTGGCGTGACCTTGTTCGCCTGTCCGAAGGATTCCGACGCAAGGTCAACAAGGCTCATCGCATCGCCGTCTATGTACAGCGCATTCGATTCGCCGGGAAGGTCTATTCCCGTAGGCTGTGTGAATCCGTAGCCCTTGAGGTATTTAAAGAACTTCTCCGCACCGAGCCGCTGACCTATCTGGATAAAGGCAGGGTTGCAGGAGTTTGTCATGGCCATCTGAAGATTCTGAGGTCCGTGGTCTACATCAGACCAGCAGTGATAATCCTCGGTGAGGACCTTTATCTCGGTGCCGCAGTAGAACTGGTCATCAAGGGTTATAGCGCCCTCTTCAAGCGCCGCAGAACCGGTTATTACCTTGAATACCGAACCGGGATAGTATATCTCGGATATAGCCTTGTTTTTCCACTGTGTGCTCCATGCGGCAAGCCTTGTATCCTGATATTCCTGGGAATCGGGGTTCATGCCCGATAGCTTTGCAGCGGTGGCTTCGTCTGTTATCTTTGCAGGATCATTCGGGTCATAGCTGTAGTTTGTCGCCATAGCATAGACCTGACCTGTCTTCGGATTCATGATTATCCCGCAGGCACGCTCTTTAGGCATGAATTCCGTCACAGCCTCCTGAAGCGCTCTTTCAAGGTAGTACTGTATATTCACGTCGATGTTCAGATAAAGAGAATCTCCGTCCTGCGCATCATAGCTCTGCTTGTACTTATAGGGTATCTCCTTGCCGTACTTGTCAGCGGCGGTGATTATCCTGCCGTCAACGCCCGCAAGCTCCTCCTCGTACTGCTTTTCTATGCCGTATATGCCTATACCGTCATAGTCGGTGTGTCCGATTATATTTGCGGCAAGGCTGTTCTGCGGATAAAATCGCTTTGTGGTGGGGTCGCATCTTATGCCGTCCACATCAAGCTCCGACAGCTTATCCTCTATGGCGTCGGCTTCCGTCTTTTCGACTTCCCTTTTCATGATGACGTAGCGCACACTTCTGTCTGCGGTCATTTCGGCTATCTCTGCCCTTGACATACCCAGCTTTTCCGAAATGAAGTCAAGCAGTGTGTTATAGGTGTCCGATGAAGTCTTTGTCTCGGCAAGCTCTGCCGCATATGCCTC
>CADBTD010000191.1 GCA_902797535.1 uncultured Ruminococcus sp.
CGGACACTATGCACCATTAGCTCAGATGGTAGAGCAACTGACTCTTAATCAGTGGGTCCTGGGTTCGAGTCCCCGATGGTGCACTAATGCTGATTTTCAGCGGATGGCCGGTTGGTCAAGCGGTTAAGACTTCGGCCTCTCACGCCGACAACACGAGTTCGAATCTCGTACCGGTCACTTGCAAACAGGATCAGGCAAAAAGTATATTTTGCTTGATTTCTTTTTGTATAAAAGGTTCCTTAGCTCAGTTGGTTAGAGCTCCCGGCTCATAACCGGACGGTCCTGGGTTCGAGTCCCCGAGGAACCACCAGGTCAGGAAAGCACGCTTTTTAGCGTGCTTTTTTGTGTTATGCTGTATACTTTGTTAAAAAACAAGCCCCACAAGCTGTCATGCCTGCGGGGCTTTCAAATATCTGTTATTTTGTTATCAGAGCTTCAATCCGGCAATTCTGTGCTCTTTTACGACTGCAACATAGTCGGATATGTCGTTTATACGTTCTTCTGTATACACCCCGAAGAATACTCCCGGATTGTGCGAATCTCCTCCGATATGGTGGCAGTCGCTGCCTGCGGTTATCGGGAATCCGTATTGTTCGGCATACCATACTGCACGCTCATCCATGACGGTGCTGCCGTTTCCTGCATTGTAGCCCTCAACGCCGTCGGTGTACTGCGGAATGAATTTCAGCTCATGAATGTAGTTTCGCTCACGGAAAGGGTGTGCGTGTACTACTGCACCGCCTGCTGCGTGAACTCTGTCACAGAATTCCTGAACACTTATCTGCATAGTGTCGGGATAAGATTTCAGCCACTCCTTGTCAACGCCGTAAATGAGGAAATCTGTGCCTGTCCATGTATATTCGATGCCGAAAAGCACGTTAAGACCTATCTCGTCGCCGCGCTTTTTAGCGTTTTCATATCCCAGGCAGTAAAGGTCTACCTGTTTCTCCCAGGGCAGAGTCCTGTCTACTGTTGTATTTCCGTTGAAAAAATGGTCTGTCACGATTATCGTGTCGTAACCGAGTTTTTTGTACTGATCAGCCTGCTGTGCACCCGAAGCCGATGCACAGGCTGATGCTTCGCTTGTGTGAAGATGTGTTTCTGTTAAAAACAGATGGCTCATAAATGTACTCCTCTTCTAAGTACCTCAAGACACATCCTGCCGTTGTGATAAGGGCATTTCCAGGGGCCTGTCATAGGCATGGAGCTGTCAGGTGTGCCGTCAAAACCGACTTCATTGAACCATTCGCCGCCCTCACGCTTATCGACGATGTGTTCTTTGATATAGTCCCAGATCTCTCCGGCGGCGGAGAGGTACTTTCCGTCGCCTGAGTGCTGATAGGCATTCAGGAAGCCTACCACAGCCTCCGCCTGTACCCACCATACACGCTTGCGGTCAATGTGACTGCCGTCGCGTTCGTTGTTAAGTGCGCCGTTTTCACGGGCAATGCTGTATATCTTCTCAGCAAGTCTGAGGTCAACAGCGTTGAATCTTTTTATAAGATCAGCGTCACCGAGAACCTCAACAGCCCTGTCAGTAAGCCAGCTTGCCTCGATATCATGTCCGTATGAGTGTATATCTCCGAGAAGTTCAAATTTTCTGTCAAAGAATACACGCAGTACGTCATTATCGCTGTCGAATATCTTATCCTCAACTATTTTGAGCTGTCTGCGCAGTGCATCTGCCACCTTTTCAGACTTTTCCGCGCGGTAAAGTTCGGTATACGCTTCGATAAGGTGCAGCACTGTGTTCATTGTCTTTTCGGCATTGATGCCGTTTTCTGAAAGCGCTTCATTATCGGCGATCTTCCAGTCACGGGTAAATGCCTCGCGGCAGCCGTATTCGTCGGGGGTCTTTGTTTCGATATCCTCAAACAGCTTTTTAGCAAGGTCAAGGGCCTCGGGTACTTTTGCGGCGTTATAGTATGCGCTGAGTGCATATACCGCAAATGCTATATTATAGGTGTGCTTCATATCGTCAACGGGCTTGCCGTCGTAAGAAGTCATCCAGTATACTCCGCCAAGCTCATAATCTATGCAGTAGTTTTTCACATAGTCAAAAGCGTGGTCAGCAAGTATGCGGTATTTTTCATCACCCAGCATTTCAAGGCAGGAGGAGAAAAACCACAGTATGCGTGAGTGCAGTATAACTCCCTTGTCTGCCTTTTTGTCTACGGTCAGGTCAAAGTCCTTATAGCCGTAGAAACCGCCGAATTCTTCATCTTTAAGAGCTTCCCAGTAAGGCACGATGTGTTCGGTGAGCTCTTTTTTTATTTCTTCGTTTCTCATGAAAGTTCCTCCTTCAGCGTCGTTTTGCGCGGCGGCGCTGAAATACATTTTAATACGTAAATACTTTTTTGCGTCGGTAATTGATCATTCACTGATCTTTCTTGCTTCTACATAGTAGCGCTTGTCACGGGCGTGACCCATTGAGAATGTTTTTCTCGGCAGTGCGCCGTCAGCGATAACTGTGGGGAAAAGCTCTTCCTTGCCCATATCCGGCAGCACAAAGCCTATCGAGCCGTTATCCTGCGACAGCTTTTCAACTACCTCAGTGCCGTGGATATAGTCTATACCTGCGCCGTTTTCCCTGCACCAGGTATCAAGGAAATTCTGTAAAGTGCCCACAGTCAGCTTGCTCGATGTCTTAGCGGCGGTATACCATACGGTCTTGCCGTTGTTGACTATTCCAAAGCACTGAGCGCCCTCTGTCTTTCCTTCTGAAAGTCCGAGAGCTTCGGTTATATCTGCCATGAGCTGATTCTCGTCTGCGCCTGTAACTATGCGGTGGATAGCCTCAAACTGCAGAGCAGGTGAGTGCAGATTTACAATCTCTGCAAGTGCATAGCGAGCAGGGTGACCTGAAAGGTCCTTGCCGGGATTTTCAGCCTTCAGCTGTTCATAGTATTCCTTAGCGGTGGCGAGAGAGTGGTTTCCGTCGCCCATAGCGTATACCAGCGGCTCAGCATTTTCAAGGCCGTATCTGCGGTTGAAAGCAGCACGGTCTGCAAGTCTGTCAAGTCCCGAGAATACAGCTTCCTGTGCAAGGCTGTCGAGAAGCCATGCGTCTATCCTGCCGCCGCCCTGCATGAGTTCAAAGCCGTAGAGCTTTTTAAGGCTGTCTTTTATACCTGCAAGAGGTTCGATTATCTGCCTGTTCTCATCATCTATAAGGATCATGATGTGCGGAAGCTCGATGGGAGCGCCCTTTCTTACCTTTATGCGGGGAGGGATACGTTCAACAACGGTAGCTTCTGTTGCACGCACCTGTGAAACGGAACCCTTATGATAGTCATACTGTTCAAGGTCTACAGCGCCTACTATACCTGCACGGACAATACCGTCGGTCTGTGTGCGCTCAACGTAAATGAGAGCGTTCTTGTATTCCTCGAACACCTCTGAATCAAGGTATCCGAACATATTTGCGTGTATCTTCTTTATGCGCTCGTCAACGTCTGCGCCGTTAAGGTACACCTCGGGGAGTATCAGGTCAAGTGCTGTTACTGCACCCTCGGTAAGTTTTTCTGTTTCAGCCCAGTATTCGGGTTCTGAGGTAAACTGGTCGCAGGCTATTACAGCCCACTTTTCAAGGTCTGTGTCTTTTGGCAGTAGTATATCTGCCGATGTAAATGCTGTTGACATAGTCATTCTTTCCTTTCGGGATAGGGATATATCGCAGTCAATGCTGCGGAAGAAGTGCGGTAAAACTGCCGCAGCACTCAGACTGTTTCAAAAAAGCCGACAGCATATAACTGCCATCGGCTTTTTGTATCTTGATTATTCGTCGTCGATAGGTGCATTAGCGCCTGCATTGGGAGCGCCGCAGCACTTCTTGTACTTCTTGCCGCTTCCGCAGGGACAGGGGTCATTAGGTCCTATCTTCTTTCCTCTGCGCTTAGCAGTGAAGCCCTTTGTGGGAGCAGCAGCCTTGCCGACCTGCTCACGCTTGGGAGCCTGCTGACGTACCTGTATGGTAAAGAGTATTCTTACGGTATCCTCTCGGATAGAGTCTACCATAGCGTCAAACATCTCAAAACCTTCCATACGGTATTCAACAACAGGGTTCTTCTGTCCGTAGGATCTGAGGCTTATACCGCGCTTGAGCTGTTCCATATCGTCGATGTGATCCATCCACTTCTGGTCAACGGTCTTGAGCAGTACAAAGCGCTCAACTTCTCTGAGCCGGTCTGCGCCGAGTTCCTGTTCACGCTTTTCGTAGATCTTCATGGATCTTTCCTGGAGCATCTTGATTATATCCTTCTTGGATATCTGTTCCAGCTCATCGGGAGTATAGTTGAAGTCGCTTTCTACGGTGATGAGGTTCATGAGATGTTCCTTGAGTCCTTCAAGGTTCCAGTCGTCGTGTATCTCGTCATCAAGCAGGTAGAGGTTTACGCTGTCTTCTGCAAACTGGTTTATCATATTCAAGATGCTTTCGTGGATATCTTCGCCGTTGAGCACCTGCTGACGCTGACCGTAGATGATCTCTCTCTGTGTATTCATAACGTCGTCGTAGTTGAGGACGTTCTTTCTTATGTTGAAGTTTCTGCCCTCGAGCTTTTTCTGTGACGACTCGATTATGCCTGTGAGCATTCTTGACTGTATAGGCATATCCTCGTCTACCTTGAGGCTGTCCATAACGGTAGTTACCTTGTCACCGCCGAAGAGTCTCATAAGGTCGTCTTCCAGTGACAGGAAGAACATACTTTCACCGGGGTCACCCTGACGTCCCGAACGTCCTCTTAACTGGTTGTCTATACGTCTTGACTCGTGACGTTCTGTACCGATGATGAAAAGACCGCCTGCTTCACGCACCTTTTCGGCCTTGTCCTTTACCTCGGCATCAAATTTATCCTTGAATTCTCTGAACTTCTTTCTTGCGTCGAGTATAGCCTCATCCTCGGTCTCGGAGAAACCTGTAGCTTCTACGATTATCTCTTCGGGTATCTCGAGCTTTCTGAGTTCTTCTGTAGCCAGGTATTCAGAGTTACCGCCGAGGAGTATATCCGTACCACGTCCAGCCATGTTGGTAGCGATGGTAACAGCGCCGTACTTACCTGCCTGAGCAACTATCTTAGCTTCCTTCTCATGATACTTTGCGTTGAGCACCTGATGCTTTACGCCCTTGTTCTTGAGCAGTTTTGAGAGGTATTCCGACTTTTCCACCGAAACAGTACCTACAAGCACAGGCTGTCCTTTTTCGTGGCATTCGATTATCTGCTCGATAACAGCGTTGAACTTGCCCTTTTCTGTCTTATAGATAACGTCGGGGTGGTCCTTTCTTATAACAGGCTTGTTGGTAGGTATCTCGATAACATCGAGTTTGTATATTTCTCTGAACTCATCTTCCTCGGTGAGCGCAGTACCTGTCATACCCGACAGCTTCTTGTAAAGTCTGAAGTAGTTCTGGAATGTTATGGTAGCGATAGTCTTTGACTCACGGGCTACCTTAACGCCTTCCTTAGCCTCTATAGCCTGATGCAGACCGTCATTATAGCGTCTGCCTATCATGATACGGCCTGTGAACTCATCAACTATGAGTACCTCGCCGTCCTTAACGACATAGTCTATATCCTTCTTCATTGTACCGTTAGCCTTGATAGCCTGGTTTATGTGGTGAAGAAGAGTAAGGTTGTCGGCATCCATAAGGTTTATCACGCCGAAAGCCTTTTCAGCCTTTTTAACACCGCTCTTGGTAAGAGTAGCGGTCTTTGCCTTTTCGTCGATGATATAGTCACCGTCGAGAAGGTCGTTATCAGCCTTGTCATCCATTTCAACTACAGTGATAGGCTTCAGGGTCTTTGCGAATCTGTCAGCAGCCTGATAAAGTTCACTTGATTCTTCGCCCTGACCCGATATGATAAGAGGAGTACGGGCCTCATCTATGAGTATCGAGTCTACCTCATCGACTATAGCAAAGGAGTGAGAACGCTGTACCTGATCCTGCTTGTATACCTCACGGTTGTCACGCAGGTAGTCAAAACCGAATTCGTTATTGGTACCGTAGGTTATATCTGCGTTGTAAGCAGCTCTTTTTGCTTCCTTATCCATGCCCTGGAGCACGCAGCCTATGGTAAGGCCGAGGAATTTGAATACCTTACCCATTTCCTCTGACTGGAACTTAGCAAGGTAGTCGTTTACGGTAACAACGTGTACGCCGTTTCCGTCGAGTGCGTTTGCGTATGCAGCGAGGCAGGCCACGAGGGTCTTACCTTCACCGGTCTTCATTTCGGCTATACGTCCCTGATGAAGCACGATAGCGCCTATTATCTGAACGGGATAAGCCTTTTTGCCGAGTACACGCCATGCGCCCTCACGGCAGACAGCAAGTGCGTCGGGAAGCACATCATCAAGAGTGCTGAGTCCGTCTGACACCTTATCCTTCATTATCTGAGTCTGCTGACGCAGCTCTTTATCGCTCATTTTCTGATAAGTTTCTTCAAGTGCGAGAACCTTTTCCTTTATAGGCTCAATGCGCTTGAGCTCTTTTTTGGAATAGTTTCCGAACAGTGCGTTCATTAATCCCATTTTGTTTAGTCACCTCATTGTTTTTCACCGTATTTACGGCGAGGATATAAAGATACATTATATATTATAACAAATTATCGCCCCTGTGTCAAGCATTATTTTCAAGGCAAAGGTGCTTTTCACAGCCCTTTTTCACTTCACTTACAGATCTGTCGGAGAAAGTATAATCTTTTATTGTTTTTCGATAAAAAACTATTGACAAACAGTCTGGGGTATGGTATCATATTATTACGGAACATATGCGGCGGCGTACCGCTGCTTTATAATATCTGAAAACAAGGAGCATATTTATGTGGAGCAAAACAAGATCACTTGCGCTGTCACGGATTCTTGTGACGGCTTTTTCGGCAATGATATTCATGATGACCTTTTTTGTGCCGTTCTTTGCGGAGTGGTATGAGGGCGCTTCCCTCGGAAATGGTCTTATAAAGGGCTCGGTGAAAGTGCCTACCATTGTCATACTGTATATCAGCGAGGCTTTTGCGGTGTGGGCGCTTGCAGAGCTTCATATACTTCTGCACAACATCTCAAAGGATAATGTGTTTGTTTCACGCAATGTAAAAAGCCTGCGCTCTATATCCTGGGCGTGCATTTTTGCAGGGGCGGCCTTCTGCGTGCTTGCGTTGTGGAGATACCTGTTTTTCCTGGCGGCGGTAGCAGCGGTGATGATAGGTCTTATAATGCGTGTGCTGAAAAATGTGTTTGAACAGGCTGTTGAGATAAAGTCGGAAAACGACTTTACCATATGAGAGGGGGAGCGAGATGCCTATTATAGTTAATCTTGACGTGATGATGGCAAAGCGCAAGATATCCTCGAATGACCTTGCCGAAAGGGTCGGCATAACACCTGCGAATCTCTCGGTCCTGAAAACGGGCAAGGCAAAGGCTGTGCGCTTTTCAACTCTTGACAAAATATGCGAAGCCCTTGACTGTCAGCCGGGCGATATACTTGAATGGCGTCTGCCTGAGGAGGACGACTGATATGGAAAATACACGCTCATATCTTCCCGAGATAATAATATCTGCGGTTTTTACGGTGATATTTGCCGTATGCCTTTTTCTGACCGGTGCGGTATTCAGGTTTACCACAGCATTTCTGATATCGGCGGCATGGCTGATAATGAATGTCAGAGCAAGGGTCAGAGGCAAGTTTATACCGTTGAAAAAACGCATTTCCGATTCTGTTGTGATAACAGCGATGCTTGTGATACCTCAGCTTGTCGTATCGGTGTTTGCTGTTGAATCACATTCGCTGTGGCGTCTGCCTTATCAGAATGCGCTGATAAACTTTTATCATAACGTAAAGATGCCCGAGGACGTGCTCCCGCCTTATGCCGAGCTGAAAAGCGAAGTGAAAAGCGATTACCGCTTCAGCTATCTTGGGTCGGTAATGCAGGGCACAGGGCATTACACCGTCAGCTTTACCGCCGATACCGATTATGCCAAGAACGTTGCCGCACATTTTGCGGACATAAGCGCAGACACTTTTCCTCTTGATGGATATTCCGAGCCTTCAGACCTCGCGGCTTCCGATGAACCCGTACTTGCTGTAGACCGTGATTTCTGGAACGGCAGAGAGCAGGGTGCTGTGGTATATTTGCTTTCTCACAGCGGAAATGTCAATCATCCGCACAGCACCGCAGTCATAGTAAATACCCAAAGCGGTGCGGTCAGCTTTTCAAGACTCGGATAAAAATGATAAAAACAAACAGCCCGTGAACGTTCACAACACCGTTCACGGGCTTTATATTGCGTGTTTTTATGAGAACCGCTTTTCCCAGCGTTTTGCCATAGCAGGTATCTTGTCCTGCCAGTAGTGACCCATTATTTCTTTGGCAAGTATCGTTCTGCACTCGCTTACAAAGGGTATCACGATAAATGCAGGGTAAAGCAGTACACAGCTCATTATATACGGAAGCATGGACACCCCGAATATCAGCACCCTTGTGTGCCAGCCGTCCATCAGCTTTATCGAAAGGTCGCAGGCCTCAAAGAAGTCTGCACGGGGATTGAGCTCGATTATATACTTTACCAGCGACAGCGACATGAAATAGTGTATCAGAATTGCTGTCCAAACCAGCGTGAATCCTATAGAAAGCATGAAGTATATCAGCCCGACCAGGCTGATGTTTCCAACTTTCCCCAGATGATAGAAATGCACCACTCCGTATATGCCCACCGCAAGGGGCATCGAGACCATCAGCTTGAACAGCGACAGCCACAGTCCGCATTTTACAGACGGCGAGAACATCCTGTTCATGTGCTTTGACATAAAGCGGTCTATGTCAGGGGTCTTGTCCGCAAGGTTTATGTAGTATCTGCGTGTCACATAGGATATTATCGTGAAGAAAATATGGTATATGACCAGTCTTGCACCGAGGAATACCAGCGCTGCAGGTGACGAGCGGTAAAGCCTTATGCTGAAAAGGGAATAGTGCTTTATCCCGAGCAGGCTTGCTGCCCAGTATATCGCATATTCGCAGAGCAGTATGAACACCGCCAGCGTCAGCATATACAGCACCGAAAGCGCCGCCAGATCGGCTCCGCTTTTGAGATTTTCCTTTGCGGTCTCCATTATCTGCACGTCTGTAAGTGTTTTTGTTTTCTTATCTCTCAGTAAAGCCATATGCTTACTCCCCGCTGTCAAGCTCTGTGAAGTATTCTCCCCTCTGTTCTTCGTATACGGGAGGGAAAGAACCTATCACTTCAAATGCCCCCGACCTCTGCCAGAGCTGTGCCGTAACAAGCACCTCAAAGCCCTCTCCGAAGCCGCAGGCGTATTCCATAGGGGGTCTTTTCGGCAGTCCGAAGCAGGCGAGCATATTCATGATAATGCCGCTGTGAGTTATGACTGCAACGTTTGTGAGCCCCTCTTCCATCATGTCGCCGATGATCTTTGCCACAGCCTCAAAACAGCGTGTTACCACCTGTCTTGCAGATTCGCCGTTGGGCGGTGGATTGTCAAGGCCGCCTTCAAGGAATTTTTTGTACTCGGGCAGGTCTTTCAGCTCGGCAGGTGTTTTTTCCTCAAAGTCACCGAAGTCCATCTCTACCAGCTCGGGTATCTCCACCGTGAATACGTTGGGAGTCATGATGTACGCTGTCTGAAGACATCTTTTCAGCGGTGATATGTACACCTTCTGAAAGTTCATATCTCCTGCCTGTTCAGCCTTTTCGTAAAGTGCCGCCGCACCGTCTGCACTGAGCGGCAGGTCGGTTATGCCTATATATTTTCCGTCTTCGTTTCCCTGTGTGGCACCGTGACGTATGAATGTTATCCTGTAGCCCTTCATATCGGTTCTCCTTGCCCGTTTTTTGATATGGTTTCATTTCTGTTTACGGATATTATACCATATCAC
>CADBTD010000192.1 GCA_902797535.1 uncultured Ruminococcus sp.
AGACACATGGAAGACCCTGCCGAGGCGCGAGCTTGCAAGCGGCCTTGCGGAAACCATAAAACACGGCTGCCTCGGTGATAAGGAGCTTTTTGAGTTCCTTGAAAAGAACGTTGATAAGATATTCTCTTTCGATACCGATGCCTGCGAATATATCGCAGAGCACAACTGCCGTGTCAAGTACGATATAGTGATGCGCGACGAGCGCGAAGCAAGCCTTCGTGAGGTGCTCAACCTCGGACATACGGTAGGCAGAGCCATAGAGACACTCAGCGGATACCGCCTGCTTCACGGCGAGGCTATAGGAATAGGCATGGCAGCACAGGTGCGCCTCGGAAACAAGCTCGGCTTTATATCCGAAGATAATATGCGCCGTGTCATCGGCCTTTATGCCGCAGCAGAGCTTCCTGTGACTATCCCCGACTACATCGACCGTGATGCGCTTGTAAAAAAGCTGTACACCGACAAAAAGGTGCGCAACGGCAAGCTCAGATTCGTTTTCCAGAAGGAGATAGGCGATGTCGTGGAATTTGAAGACGGAAGATTCAGCAAGGAGATAGCAGAAAGCGAGATAGCTGAGATAATAGAGGAAATGTAATTAATGGGCATCGGAAGACAAAACGCATTATGGAAGTGCAGCTTGAGCAGTTTATGAGAAAAAGCAAGGGATCTGCAGATAATACGCCCGGACAGGGCGGTGACTATATTACGCAGGAGATGAGAAGCGATGTACCGTGAGATGATAGAAAAAACGGAAAAACCGCTCGCTGTCGCTGTGATGCTGCCTTTATCGTGCTTCTCGGCAGGTTCGTGGTAAAAGGCTTTATTTCAGAAGTGGTTCCCCTTGGAAAATCTTTGCAGAAGCAATATGACCGTGAAGCAAGAAATAATGGTGAAACATTTCACAAGGCTGCCGATATGCTGAAAGAATATCTTATAAACAGCGGCTGTACTGCTGTTATACAGTTCTGATACCGCGGGAGGAGAAAGGGTATGAGTTACGAAGCGCTGATACTGCGCGGCAAGTCGTTAAGGCAGATCTGGTATATGGGTTACACGATAATCAGTGTGATCATGGTCTTTATCTTTGGATTTCTCTTGCTGATGTCAATGACGGATATCGAGAGTGTTTTGAGTGGAGATGCAGGGATCGGAGAATTGATTTTTCCTGTTCTGTGGACAGCGGGGGAGATCACAGCCCTGATCTGTGCGGTTAGAAGCATGATAAAATGGCGTCAGTCAACGGAAAAGCTGCTGACAAAGCACTGTGACAGACTGGATCTCTTCCGTGACGTCGCCGAAATGTACGTCCGGAACGGACAGTTGATGCCATCGATGCGCCGGGAAACGGTGGTGCTGGCTGACGACGGCTATATATTTTCCTTTTTTGAGGGTAAGGTGTTCCGCGTAGACGAGATAACTATGGTCAGACGGAAGAAGACCAATCAGGATGGCATTCTGTACAGAATAGTCGTTTATACCTCGGTGGGAAAGGTAACAGCAGGTTCATACGGGGAACTCAAAGAGTATAAAGAGGCGGCAAAGATGTTCGGAGACTATCTGCGGCAATACGGCTGCGACCTCGGCAACAAGCTTTGATGCCATGAAAGGAAAGAAAACTATGGATATAACGATAACCCCCCGCAGACTGTCGGGAAAGGTGACTGTGCCCGCTTCAAAAAGCGTGGCCCACAGACTGGTGATAGCCGCCGCCCTCTCAAAAGGCAGGAGCGTGATACATAACATATACCCCTCAAAGGATATCCTTGCGACCCTTGACGCCATGAAAGCTCTGGGAGCAGGCATTTCACTTGACGGAGATACCGCTGTTATAGACGGCATCACCGACCCGCCCGAAAAGGCAGTGATAGACTGCTGTGAAAGCGGTTCGACCCTCAGATTTATCATACCAATAGCCTGCGCACTCGGCGTTGAGGCTACATTTGTGGGCAGCGGCAGACTTCCTCAGCGGCCTATCACCCCATATGTCGAAGAACTCCCGAAACACGGCATAAAGCTCGATTACAGCGGAACTATGCCCTTTACGGTCAGCGGAAAGCTCACGGGCGGCGATTTTCATATAGCAGGAGATATCTCATCCCAGTTCATAACGGGCCTGCTGCTTGCATTTCCCCTTATCGACGGTGAGAGCCGCATAATACTGACCTCGCCCCTTGAATCCCGCCCCTATGTTGATATAACCCGCGGCTGCCTTGAACAGTTCGGCTGTGAAACAAAGGTGCTTGAAAACGGCTTTGCAGTCAGCGGCACCGACCTTTCGCCCTGCGAATGTGCAGTCGAAGGCGATTATTCCCAGGCGGCGTTCTTTTATGCGGCAAATGCACTTGGCAGTGATATAGATATCGGGGGCGTAAATGTAAATTCTTTTCAGGGCGACAAAAAAATCGTTGAAATCTGTGAAGAAATGTTGTATAATAGAAACAGCGGGCTTTCACCTTTCGACCTTGATGTGTCGGATATCCCCGACCTTGTGCCGATACTGTCGGTGCTTGCCTGCTTTGCAGACGGCACTTCCTATATAAGAAACGCCGCAAGACTGCGCATCAAGGAATGTGACCGCCTTTCCGCTATGGCAGTGAGCCTTAACGCACTCGGCGGCAAGGTCACCGAACTTCCCGACGGACTCGTTATCGAGGGCGTGGGACAGCTTTCGGGTGGCACAGTGCCCGACTTCAACGACCACCGCATACCTATGGCTATGGCTATCGCTGCGACAGGAAGCACAGCCCCGGTGACTATACTCGGCGCACAGTGCGTTTCAAAATCCTATCCCGACTTTTTCGAGGTCTATGAGTCCCTCGGTGCAGATATACAAAGAAACTGAGATACGAAGCGAAAGGAGAACGCTATGGGACTGTTTTCAAAGCTTTTCGGAAATAAAGACGATATCACAGATGAGATAAAGAAGGCGGAAAAGCCTGCCGCACAGAATACGGGCTTTTCGATGCCGATACTTCGTACAGTAAGGTCGGGCGGATATGACAAGACTGCTGTGCTCGGTATGTTAGACAGTATCAGCAAGGAATATATGCTTCTTAAAGAAGCGTCCGAGGCAAAGGATAAAGGCGAGAGCTTCACACTTCCCGCCGCCGCAGACTATGCGGATATCCCGACAGTAAGAGCCGGCGGTTTCTCCTGCGAGGACGTTGATGATTATATAAAAGAAATAAAGGCAAAAATTGCCGGGCTCCGTGCAGGGCTGCGCTGACCTATGGGCGAGTTTATGGGTGCGGCAGTTGCCGCCGTTACGGATGAACAGGGCAGGATACTGCTTGTCAGGCGCTGCGACTGCGGAAAATGGGGCATACCCGGCGGTCTTATGGAATACGGCGAAACGCTTGCACAGGCGGCAGTGCGTGAAGCCCTTGAGGAAACAGGCCTTGAAGTGGTCATCGACAGGTTTGTGGGCATATATTCGGGATATATCTCAAGAACGACAGACCGCCAGCCTATAACGGGACTTTTCGCCGCACACGCAGTGGGCGGCGAGCTTTACTGTGACCATATCGAGACCGACGAACTGCGGTACTTTTCGCAGGATGAACTTCCCGAGATATATTCGCCCCAGCATGAAGATATGCTGAGAGACTTTTTTACAGGCGAGACGGGCTTTTACAGATAGCATCCCGATCTGAGTTCATGTCTGCGCAGGATCTTAAAAAGCGATCAATATCAATAAATCATTATAGGAAAAGTAAGCGTGCTGGCAGTGTCAGGACAGCCGGCAGCAAGGAGGAGATTTAATGGCATCATCATGGAACAACAACATCAGCTTTTCGGTATTCGGAGAAAGCCACGGTCCGGCAATAGGCGTGGTACTCGATAATGTACCTCCCGGAGAAGCTGTTGATATGGATAAGGTAATGCAGTTCATGGCACGCCGTGCCCCTAAAAAGGACGCTACCTCTACTCAGCGCAGAGAAAAGGATAT
Source organism: uncultured Ruminococcus sp. (assembly GCA_902797535.1). Lineage (GTDB taxonomy): Bacteria > Bacillota > Clostridia > Oscillospirales > Ruminococcaceae > YE71. Next base: position 3,950 of record CADBTD010000192.1, read on the forward strand.
GCCTCAGATAATGTCGGGCTTCCTTAACGGAAAGACAACAGGCACGCCTCTCTGTGCCTTTATACAGAATACCGACCAGCATTCACAGGACTATATGAAGTCAAAGCTCGATACACTTGTGCGCCCCGGTCATGCGGACTATACGGGTGCGCTCAGATACCGCGGCTTCAACGATGTGCGCGGCGGCGGACACTTTTCGGGCAGACTTACCGCACCGCTCTGCTTTGCAGGCGCAGTTGCAGGTCAGATACTTGAAAGAAGAGGTATCTATGTCGGCGCTCATATTGCTGAGGTGCATAAGATAAAGGACGACAGCTTTGACCCGATAAATACCTCCCGTGAGGATATCGTGGCTGTACGCGAAAAGGCTTTCCCCGTTATAAACGACGAAAAGGGAAAGAAGATGAAGTCAGATATCGAAAAGGCAAGAGACTACCTCGACAGCGTCGGCGGTATAGTTGAATGCATAGCTATAAACGTTCCGGCAGGTATAGGCTCTCCTATATTCGACGGTCTCGAAAACTCTATAGCACAGCTTATTTTCGGCATCCCCGCAGTCAAGGGTCTTGAATTCGGCGCAGGCTTCAATTCATCCCGTATGCTCGGCAGCGAGAATAACGATGAATTCTACGTTGACGAAAGAGGCCACGTTGTGACAAGAAGCAACTTCGCAGGCGGTATCCTGGGCGGCATCTCAAACGGTATGCCCATAACCCTTCGTGTGGCTTTCAAGCCTACCCCGTCTATCGCACAGCCTCAGCAGACTATAGATATGCGCAGCCAGACCAACGAAACTATCGAGATAAAGGGAAGACATGATCCCTGCGTTGTCCCGAGAGCAGTCCCCGTTGTCGAAGCAGCTGTGAACCTCGCTCTGCTCAATCATATGCTCCAGTACCCAAATTTTTGATAAGCCCTCTGCCTGACGATGAGGGCGAAGGAGAATGATATGCAAAGTAAAAAGATCAGCAAAAGCACTGCGTTGATACTTGTTCTGATAATTCTGGCACAGCTTGCATATACGGTATTTTGCTTTGCAGTGAAAAAGACAGGATACAACGGCGACGAATCGTGGTCATACGGACTTGCCAACAGCTACTATCAGCCGTTCATATATGTCAGGGACGGTGTGTCGATAGACGATGTTTATTCCAATGATATCATAAACTGGTATGAATGGGTGGACGGCGACATTTTTCAGAAATATCTTACTGTGCAGCAGGGTGAACGGTTTTCATACGGGTCTGTATACCATAACCAGACTCTTGACCATCACCCGCCGCTGTATTATATGCTGCTGCATACCGTGTGCTCTTTTTTTCCTGACAGCTACTCGCTGTGGTACGGATTTGCACTCAACTGCGTATTTCTTGTTGTAACGCAGATATTTCTTTACAGGCTGGCAAGACTGATGCTGAAAAATGATGTAAAGCCGCTGGTGCTTTGTGCAGCTTATGCAGCGACATCGGGTGCTTTGTCTACTAATGTGTTTGTGCGGCAGTATTCATTGCTCACCATGCTTACGGTCGTGTTTTTTTATTTTGCCGCTTTGGTATACCGCAGCGGAGAAAAAACACCTGTAAAATATATCACAGGCTGCGCAGTTACTTCGTTTGCAGCATTTTTCACCCATTATTATGCGATATTCCTGATAGGCGTCATGACCGCACTTCTGTGTATATGGTGTCTTTGCAAAAAGAAAATAAAGCGTATGTTTGTGCTCGGTCTTTCCGAGCTGGCAGCACTGGGTCTGTTCTTTGCAGCATACCCTGCTTTTTTTGCACAGGTATCAGGTTCCAGAGTAAGTGAGGATCATATACTTGATTATTTTGAACAGCTCAGACTTACAGTAAGCCTTCTGCTCAGATTCTCTATAAGTGCGCGTGTGTCGGTCATGAAAACGTCACAAGGATCTCTGGTGCTGATGATAATGGTTTTTATGGCGGCTCTTTTTGTGCCTCTGTGTTTTCTGTTCAGAAAGGAAAAATGGTATATAGCCGTTTCGGGCAGGGTAAAGGCATATCTGAAAAACGCGCTTGCAGTGGTGAAAAAACGTGCAGAGACTTTCAACTGGTTCATTCCGATGACTGTTATGTCGGCAGGTGTGAGCGTGATGGTCATAAACTGGCTTATAGACAGTTATTTTTATAACAGGGCCACGATAAGATATCTCGCATATCTTGTTCCTCTCGTATGCCTTGCGGCATTCTACACGGCAGATATGCTGTTAGATATATTGATCCATAACAGAAAAAAGGTATCGGCAGTGATACTTGTACTGGTGTCTGCTTTTTCATCTGTGATGACTAATTTCATGGGCGAGTGTCCTTTCTTTGCACAGGGTACGATGAATACTGCTGAGATCCGCAATATGCTTGCGGACAAAAATGTGGTGCTCGTTATGTACGGAAAGGAATATGTGAATGCCATTGAAACATTTACGGCTGTGCTGAACAAAACAGCACACACTTTCCCTCTGATGTCAAAGATGTCAGAGGACGCCGTGCAGATCATTCCCACATCCGAATATGCCGATGATATAGATTATCTTATTATTGATAAATCAGAGTACTACTGGTCTGAAAGACAGAAATGCATCATCAATTCGCTTATCGAAGAAAGCGGTACAAAGAATATCAGCTCCTATCCTGATATAGAATATGACAAAACAAAAATGTATACATATGTAGAAGGCGAGGAGGCTTCGGGAAATGCTGCGAGTGCTGAGCTCAACGATGATCTTGATACTTTCTGTCCTCGCGCAGATTACGATCCTGTGTGTGTTATGGATGCAAACGGATCGGAATATGTTATACTACATAATAAGACAAAGAGGTGATAACTACGTTTCAGTACCCCGATATAAATCCGGATGTTCTCAATCCCCGCGAGGTCTATGAGGTCAAGCTGCTCATGGCGTATTTCCTGAATCAGACCGACCGCCCATGCACCGCCGCCGAGCTTAATGAGATATTCACAGGCGAGGGTATCGTGGATTACTTCCTCTATACCGAGGCACTCAAGGAAATGCTCGAAACGGGGACTCTCGTTGCCGGGGATTTTGACGGAGTGAAAAAATATACGCTAAGCGAAAAAGGACGTGCAGGCGCCGACAGCTTCAAACGCTTCGTGCCGAAAAGCGTCCGTGACAGGATACTTTCGTCGGGACTCAGACTCTTTGCAAAACAGAAAACTCAGCAAAGCGTGAAGACCGAGATAACCGGCGGGGACGGCGAATATTATGTAAGCTGCTCCGTAAATGACAACGGCGCAGAACTTATGCAGCTGAAACTCTTTGCTCCCGATAAGGAACAGGCCGAGCATATACGCTCACAGATACTCGCCAACCCTACCGAACTTTACGGCAGGATACTCGATTATGTGGTCTGCGCTGAGGAAGAATACCCCGATCCCTTTGAAAATTGAGTACGCTTTTACCGCTGACAGCAATGTTTAGTAAATTGTTAACTAAATGTAAAAATATGCATTTGTATGCTTTATATACTTTTCAAACAGGTTAAAAAATGGTATAATGTATATGATATATTGCTGTCCGTATGGCGGTGTGATATTGCTGCCCGTTATAAGGGCATAAATTAATATACGCTCGTGATACGGGCTGAACATGGAGGACAAGGCATTATGAAACTGCTTGTTATTGTTGACTATCAGAATGATTTTGTAAACGGCTCACTGGGCTTTGAGGGCGCTGAGCTTCTTGACAGAAAGATCGCACATAAGATCCGTGATTATCGTAAAGAGGGCGGCGAGATAATCTATACTATGGATACTCACCAGGAAGATTACCTCAACACTCAGGAGGGCAAATGGCTCCCCACCGAGCACTGCATCGAAGATACTCAGGGTCACCGCCTTTACGGCTTTACCGCTAAGGAGCGCACCGATAAGGACAAGGTGTTCTATAAGGATACTTTCGGCTCTCTCGAACTTGCAGATTACCTGAAATTCAGAAACTACGAAAGCGTTGAGCTCGTAGGTCTTGTGTCAAATATGTGCGTGCTTTCAAATGCCGTTATGGTAAAGGCTGCACTTCCCGAGACCGAGGTCATCGTAAATACCGAATATACCGCTTCCCCCGATAAGGAACTTGAGGCTAAGGCATTCGACGTTATGACAGGACTTCAGATAAAGGTTGTCCGTCCCGAAGAATAATTCGCAGTAACCGGATCTTACAAAAAGGCGGTGCTTTATGGAAAAGTTCAATTATACTATGCTCTGTGATTACTATGAGCTTACAATGGGCAACGGCTACTTTGTCAGCGGCATGAAGGATAAGATCTGCTACTTTGACCTTTTCTTCCGTGCTGTTCCCGATAAAGGCGGCTTTGCGATAGCCTGCGGACTTTCACAGGTCATCGACTATATAAAGGAACTTCACTTTTCTGATGAGGATATAGAATTCCTTCGCTCGAAGAATACTTTCAGCGAAAAATTCCTTTCCTATCTTAAAGATTTCCGCTTCACAGGCGATATATGGGCAGTCCCCGAGGGTACCGTCGTGTTCCCGAATGAACCGCTCATCACTGTAAGAGCGCCTGCTGTAGAAGCACAGCTTATCGAAACATATCTGCTTCTGATGATAAATCATCAGTCGCTTATCGCTACAAAGGCTAACCGCATAGTGCGTGCATCTCAGGGCAGGGCAGTCTCCGAATTCGGTTCAAGACGTGCTCACGGCGCTGATGCCGCTATCTTCGGCGCAAGGGCAGCAGGTATAGGTGGGTGCGCCGCAACTGCCTGCACTATCACCGATCAGAAGTTCGGCTTTACCGCTACAGGCACGATGGCACATTCATGGGTGCAGATGTTCGATGACGAGTTTGAGGCGTTCAAGACCTACTGCGAGTGCTATCCCGATAACGTAACTCTTCTGGTGGATACCTATAACGTCCTTGAAAGCGGCATACCCAACGCAATAAGGGCATTTAACGCCGTCTTAAAACCTAAGGGATTTCGTCCTAAGGGAGTAAGACTTGACTCGGGCGACATCACTTACCTTTCCAAAAAAGCAAGAAAGATGCTGGATGATGCAGGCTATCCCGATTGTAAGATAGTTGCTTCAAATTCTCTTGATGAATACATCATAAAGGATATGATCTATCAGGGCGCAGCAGTTGATCTGTTCGGCGTAGGCGAAAGACTCATCACATCAAAGTCTGCTCCCGTTTTCGGCGGCGTGTACAAGCTGACCGCAGTTGAAGACAACGGCAGTATCACCCCGAAGATCAAGATATCCGAAAATGTGACCAAAATCACCACTCCGCATTTCAAAAAGCTCTACAGGCTTTATGATAAGGAAACGGGCAAGGCTATTGCCGATCAGCTTACCGTCTATGATGAAACGATAGACGACAGCCGTGATCTTGAGATCTTTGATCCGGCATATACCTGGAAGAAAAAGACTGTCAGGAACTTCACCGCAAAGGAACTTCTTGTTCCCATATTCAAAAACGGCGAGCTTGTTTACGATGAACCAAGCTATAAGGATATATGCGCATACTGCGCCGCACAGGTAGATACTCTCTGGGACGAGATCAAGCGTTTTGAGAATCCTCACGAGTATTATGTAGACCTTTCCAAAAAGCTCTGGAGCATCAAGAATCAGCTCCTTGCCGAGAAAAAAATGTAAAACAAAACAGGCTCGCATTTTCGTGAGCCTGTTTTTAGAATATTCTGCCGTATAAAAGAATAAAACCCATCTTAGCGGCTCGGCGAAGCCTGATGGGTCTTAGTCTATAGAATTTATTTATGAAGGGGTTAGAT
>CADBTD010000193.1 GCA_902797535.1 uncultured Ruminococcus sp.
GCACTCGGCAGGATATCTGTCTTCAGACGCAGGGAAACTGCTGTAAAACGCATACACGTTGATGACACAGCGGCTGAAAAAGCAAGGCTTGAAAAGGCAAAGGCAGAGGCGATAGCACAGCTTCGGGAGATAAGCGGCAAGGCACTCAGAGAAGCAGGCAGAGCCGAAGCTCAGATATTTGAGATACATATAATGATGATAGAAGACAGAGACTATAACGACTCTGTAAATAACATCATCGACACTCAGTCGGTAAATGCGGAATATGCAGTGTCCGCTGCCGCAGACAGCTTCGCCGAGATGTTCTCTTCCCTTGATGATCCCTATATGCAGGCACGTTCTGCGGACGTAAAGGATATCTCCCGCCGCATCATCGCCTGCCTTTCACATGAGTCCGCCGATGACTTCGGCGGCAGCGGCGAAAAGGTGATAATCTGCGCTGACGACCTCGCCCCCAGCGAGACAGTGCTCCTTGACAAAGACAGAGTGCTTGCCTTTGTCACCGCTCACGGCTCGTCAAATTCCCACACGGCAATACTCGCAAGAAATATGGGTATCCCTGCGGTCGTCGGTGTCGGAGATGACTTCCTTGCGGCGGTAAGCGACGGTATGTCTGCCGCAGTTGACGGCTATACGGGAGAGGTGTTCCTTGACCCCGATGACACCGCCCGCGCAAGACTTGAACAGAAACAGCACGAAGACGAAGAAAACAAACGCCTTCTTCAAAAGCTCAGGGGCAGGGAAAACGTCACCCTTGACGGCACAGAGATAAATATTTTCGCCAACATAGGCAGTACCGACGATATCGGTGCGGTGCTTGCGAACGACGCAGGCGGCATAGGCCTTTTCCGCAGTGAGTTCCTCTACCTCGAAAGCAGCAGCTTCCCCACCGAGGAACAGCAGTTTTCGGCATACAAAAAGGTCCTTGAAAGCATGGCAGGCAAAAAGGTCATAATCCGCACCCTCGACATAGGCGCAGACAAACAGGCAGACTATTTCGGCCTTGCCAAAGAAGAAAACCCCGCACTCGGCTTCAGGGCGATACGCATCTGCCTTGCCCGCCCCGATATCTTCAGAACACAGCTCCGTGCGCTTTACAGAGCATCTGTTTTCGGCGATCTGGGCATCATGTTCCCCATGATAACGAGCGTCAGCGAGCTTGAACAGATAAGATCCCTCTGCGGAACAGTCAAGGAAGAGCTCCGCAGTGAGGGCATCCCCTTCAATGAGAATACCGAGCTCGGCATCATGATAGAAACTCCCGCGGCGGCGGTCATAAGCGACAGGCTCGCTCCCCTTGTTGACTTCTTCAGCGTGGGAACAAACGACCTCACTCAGTACACCCTCGCCTGCGACCGGCAGAATGCGGCAGTCGAACAGTTCGTTGACACCCACCACGAGGCTGTCCTCCGCCTGATAGAGATGTCCGCCAAAAACGCCCACGCAAACGGCGCATGGATAGGCATCTGCGGAGAACTTGCGGCTGACACCTCCCTTACCGAAACTTTCCTGAAAATGGGCATAGACGAGCTTTCGGTAGCCCCCTCCTTCGTCCTGAAAGTAAGAGACGCCGTAAGACGCACCGACCTTTCAAAATGATCTCTGACACCAAATAACACCGATATTTCATGCTTTGTGAAGTATCGGTGTTTTCGTTGATAATACCGCTTTCCTTCTCATTTCATACAACACATCCCGAGGTATTGACAAAAGGAGTGCATGGTATTATAATAGTATGTGCGGGAGACAAAAACAGAGAGCTGTTTCGGCTCTCTGAAAATGACAGACATAGAAAGAGAGAGTGCTGTAAATGAAAAAAGTTAAACTTATAGTGATCTGGACAGTGGTGATGCTCGTGTGGTTTGTTGTATGCAACATCGCAGGGGCGGCACTTATAAAAAATATTGTCTTGAATGACCTTAATGAGAGCATGAAGGGCTATTCATCCAAGATAGTTCTTCCTCTTGAAGAGCCGTCAGATGAAAAAACAGCGACCCACAACAGTACGGTAATGCTGCAGAGAAGCCTGCTCAGCAACAATTTTCTTGAAAGCCGCAATCCGTTCTGGCAGTCCGTATTCTTTGCGAATTACACCATTGATGAATCCTACATATTTCTGAACAAAGACGGAGAAAACTATCTTTCCGAGGGTATTTTCGCACAAGTCTATCTCGACAAAAATGACGGCCTTGATGCTCACAAAAATGCCGTTGGACTTATAGATGTGAAAAAGCTCGCAGAGAACGACGGCATAAATGATATACGCGACATACTTGCCGATAATAAAGGCGCTGTTGTCCGCGTTGACCGCTATGCAGTTGACGGCAATGAGGTCATTCCCGCTTCGCTGACAGTTACCGACAGCAAGGGTCAGACCCTGATAACGAAAGAGTTCCCCGCTGACGGCGAGCTTATCGATGCCGATAACGCCTTTATCTATGACATGAACGCATCCGATGACGAGATCAACAGCCTGCATATGAAGATCGTTACGGCACAGAAGGGTGAACGTCCGTGTGACCGTGCGGCAAAGTCGCTTGCCGATTCTGTACCGTTTGACAAAAACGAGTACAGAGAGGGAAAAACAAGCTA
>CADBTD010000194.1 GCA_902797535.1 uncultured Ruminococcus sp.
CTGTTCGGGTGTGACAGTTCTGATGAGCACGTTGCCTCTTGTATTGCGTATCTCGTAATACTGTGCGTTCTCAACAGGGGTGATGCGCACCTTTGCCCAGTTTATGCCGAATTCGCTGAGGGTGGCATAGAAGCGCTCTGATGAATCGGCGGGTTTTAAGAAGTCGTCTTCGCTGTCAGCCTGTTCGGAGAGATCATCCTGTGAGGAGATATCTCTGGATGATGTGTCACTGATATCTTCTGAGGAGCTGTCTTCCGCAGAAGTATCATCTGAAAGGCTGTCGTCTGTGCTGCTGTCGGGTGTTTCCTCGCTTTCGGAAACGGAAGTTTCTGCCGACGACGAGCTGTCATTAATTATAAGTGCAGCGTTTTCGGCGTAGACAGGCAGTGCAAATACTGCGGCACAGATGATTGCAGCTGCTGAAGCTGCGGCGGATTTGATCTTCATGATTTTTTTACCTCCATTAAATGCAGATGAGTCTTTGACTATCCCTTTACCCCTTTTAAAACAACAGACTGAATGTCTGCATAACATTTATATTATACGGCATCCGGCACGTTTTGTCAAGGTTTTAGCTGCCTTAATGCGGTGTATCGGGATATTTTCAGAGATTTGGCTAAAAATGAGATGAATTTGCCCTGCATATATACTATTCGTTCAGAATATGCAAAGTGTCACACATTTTCAGTAAATTTTTTTGAGGGAATATTTATCCCCATATTCTTAGACCATTTTAATAAAAAAAGGTTATAGAATACAGAAAAATTCTTTTTCAAACACGATTATATGGTGTTTTCTGCTGTTGATTTTTTTGGAAAGATGTGATATAATATAATTTGGAGCATTATAAGGTAAAATGTGAAAAGCGTTTTTCCTTGACAGACAGAAAGGAAAGAAGTGTTGTAAAATGACAAAGATAACCATATTCTCGGGATTTCTCGGGGCAGGCAAGACCACACTCATCAAGAAGCTCATAGCTGAAGGATATCAGGGCGAGAAGCTTGTGCTGATAGAGAACGAATTCGGTCAGATAGGCATCGACGGCGGCTTTTTACAGGACGCAGGCGTTGAGATAACCGAAATGAATTCGGGCTGTATCTGCTGCTCGCTGGTAGGCGATTTCGGCAAGGCACTCGAAAAGGTGCTCGACGAATACGCACCCGACCGCATACTTATCGAGCCTTCGGGCGTAGGCAAGCTGTCGGATGTTATCCGTGCTGTTCAGAACATTGGTTCGGACAAGTGCGAGCTTGACGGTTTTACCACCGTTGTTGACGCAAAGAAGTGCAAGATGTACCAGAAAAACTTCGGTGAGTTCTTCAACAATCAGATAACCTATGCAAGCTGCCTGATACTCAGCCACACCGCAGGTCTTTCGCAGGACAAGCTGAATGACTGCGTAAACAGACTGAGAGAACTCAACCCTGCTGCACCTATCGTTACAACAGAGTGGGATCAGCTTACAGGAAAGCAGCTCACTGATGCAATGACACAGAAGAATACTCTTGATGATGAGCTCAAGGAACTTCTTGAAGAGGCCGAGCACGAGCATCATCACCACCATGATCATGACCATGATGAGGAGCATGAGCATCATCATCATCACGACCATGACCATGATGAAGAGCATGAGCATCATCATCACCACGACCATGACCACGATGAGGAGCACGAGCATCATCACCATCATGATCACGACCATGACCACGGCGAGGGCTGCACCTGCGGCTGTCATGACCATGACCATGATCACCACCACCACCATGCTGATGAAGTATTTACCAGCTGGGGCATTGAGACTGCGCGCAAGTACACCAAGGAAGAGATAGCCGAACTGCTTGACGCTCTTGAGAATGAGAGCAAGTATGGCTTTGTTCTCCGTGCAAAAGGTATAGTTGAGGGTACTGACGGCGAGTGGATACACTTTGACTATGTTCCCGGTGTGCCCGATGTCCGCACAGGTGCGGCTTCTACCACCGGCAGACTCTGCGTTATAGGTTCAGAGCTGAAGGAAGACGCAGTTGCCGAACTTTTCGGCGGCAAGTAAAACGCTCGCTTACAGGGCGTAAAGCATCACTATCCATAAGGAGTGGGATATTTTGGAAGAAAATAACATACCCGTCTACCTGTTTCTGGGCTTTCTGGAATCGGGAAAGACGCAGTTCATACAGAAGACCGTTACCGAAGGAAACTTCAACAACGGCGACAGGACTGTCATAGTAGTGTGCGAAGAGGGTATAGAGGAGTATGACGAAGAAGCTCTTGAAAAGGCTAACTGCGTAATACGCACTATCGAGGACAAATCGGAACTGACACCCGATACGCTCGAACGTTTTCTTATTGACACGGGCGCTGACAGAGTAGTAATAGAGTATAACGGTATGTGGACGGTCAATGAGCTTTTTGAGGCTCTGCCCGACGACTGGATGGTATACCAGATACTCATGTTTGCAGATGCGACTACCTTTATCAACTATGATCAGAATATGCGCAGTCTTGTGGTGGATAAGCTCAATATGTGCGAGCTTGTGGTATTCAACCGCATAGACAAGGCATCTATGGATACTATGGAGTTCCACAAAATAGTAAGAGGTGTCAGCAGACGTACTCAGATCGCCTATGAATATACCGACGGTACTGCCGAGTACGATCAGATCGAAGACCCGCTTCCTTTTGATGTTGAGGCACAGCACATCTATGTTGAGGACAAGGATTATGCGCTCTGGTACAGAGATATCCAGGAGGAGCCTAAGAAGTACGATGGCAAGACCATGACAATGAAGGTATCGGCGGTGGGAAATCCGAAGTTCCCCAAGGGCATAATCGCTCTCGGACGTCAGATTATGACCTGCTGTGTTGAGGATATAACATTTTGCTGGCTGGTATCGCAGTATGACAAGCCCATGGGCGATCAGCCGCAGTGGTTCAACGCCACATTTGATATCAACTACAAATGGCATAAGATGTACAGGGGCAAAGGTCCCGTACTTATGGTGAAGTCACTTGAACCTGCTGACCCGCCTGCACAGCCTGTAGCTACATTCTATTAAAAAAACACGCCATAGCTGAGCTGACTTTAAAAGTCGCAAGCTATGGCGTTTTTATGTCCGGTTTTATATGCTCTGAGGTATCTCGCGGATATTCTCCGGCATATCTGCGGCTGCATCATCGGGCACTGAGAGCGTGTCTATTTTTGTGCGGTACATATGCCGGTAAAGTATCAGCGCAAAAAAAGCGTAAGTCCGTTTTCTATCCGGACTTACGCTTGCGCTACACGATGTAATATTCTGTTGCATGAACTATTTTACCACAACTTCGCAAAAAAATCCATAGGCGTTCTCAACAAATATCTTTCAAACTTTCAAAGCACTCATGCGCTTTATGTCAGTCATCAAGGTCAAGGCGCTGTTCAAGGCGTTTGCATATTGTCTTGAGCGCCTTGATGCGGGCATACTTTTTGTCGTTGCCCTCGATTATCGTCCACGGGGCAAACTCAGTTGAGGTAAGCTCGGTCATTCGATCAACTGCTTTCTCGTATTCGTCCCATTTTTCACGATTGCGCCAGTCCTCTTCGGTTATCTTCCACTGTTTTGAGGGTGTGTTTTCACGTTCCTTGAAACGTCTGAACTGTTCCTCTTTATCGATATTTATCCAGAATTTGATGACAACGGCGCCCCATTCGGTCAGCTGACCCTCAAATTCGTTTATCTCCTGATAAGCCATGAATGCGCGTTCGGGAGGAGTTATGCCTTCGATGGGTTCGACCATGACCCTGCCGTACCATGTACGGTCAAAGATGGTGAAGTGACCGTCATTTTCAAGGCGTGTCCAGAATCTCCACAGGTAGTGTCTTGCAAGTTCTGACGGTTCGGGGGCGGCTATTGGTTTTACTTCGTAGCCTCTCGGGTCAAGTGCTGATGCAAGACGCTTGATATTGCCGCCCTTTCCGCCTGCGTCCCAGCCTTCATATGCAACTATGACAGGTATTTTACGTTTATAGCAGATATTTTGCAGTTCAAAAAGTCTGTTCTGATATTTCTCCAGCTTTTCCCGGTATTCTTCCTCTGTGAGCGACTTATCCATATCGACTTCGGACAGTTTTTTCACCTTGACAAGCCTGAAATCTTCGGGGCAGCAGCTTTCGGTGGGGAACTGCGGTTCCTGTATATATGTCCTGCCTTCGGCTTTAGCGGCACAGGCGCCTCTTACAGCATCGGTCACAGTGCGCATTATCTCCAGCTGTGCGGTGGTCTTGTCATTTGTGGGGATGATGTGCCAGGGCGCATAGGGGGTATTTGTACGGGTAAGTGTCTTGTCAAAGCGCTTGAAGAACTTATCATAGTTGCGGTTGTTGACAAAGTCCTGCTCATCAACACGCCAGCTGGTATATTCATCTTCTGCGAGCTTTTCAAGGCGTTTTTTCTGTTCTGC
>CADBTD010000195.1 GCA_902797535.1 uncultured Ruminococcus sp.
ACTGATTTTACGGTATTCTTGAAAGTGATAAGGTTATCTGCGGCGGACAGCGGAGAAGAGGCGTTAAAGTCTATCTCGTTCTGACCCGGGCCCGATTCATGGCGGGACGCACTTGGAGAGAGTTCCATCTGTTCAAGAGTCATGCAGATATCACGGCGGAGATTTTCGCCCCTGTCAGCGGGAGCGACATCGCATTTGCCTGCGGTATCGTGGGGTATCTTGGTAGGGAGTCCCTTAGCGTCAAGAGCGAACACATAGAATTCGCAGGAAGTGCCTACACGGAATTCAAGGCCGAGTTTTTTTGCACGGGAGACTGCATCAGCGAGGAAATGTCTGCCGTCGCCTTCAAAAGGCTCACCCGTATTCGCACGGGAGATAGAGCAGAACATTCTCATTACTCTGCCGTGCTGAGGGCGCCAGGGGAGAAGTGAAAGGGTATCGAGAACGGGGTGGAGCACCAGGTCGGTATCGCACACGCCCATAAAGCCCTCCATTCTGGAAGCGTCAAAGAAATAGCCGTATCTGAACACCGACGGAAGTTCTTCCGAGGGGACCGATATAGCCTTGAGATTTCCGAAAACATCGCAGAACATCAGTTTGACGAATTTTACGTCATTTTCCTGTACGAACTGCAGTACCTCACGCTCTGTATACTTCATTGGCTGTTCCTCCTGTGTCAGATAGGTCTGTCCGTGCGGACGTATTTCATTTTAATTATACTCCTGTCAGTTCTGTGTGTAAAGCTGTTTATATGGATTTTTTGTGTCCGGAGTTAAAACAAAGTATTTCGCCGAGAGCAATTCGGCGCTGTCGGTGCCGAAACGTTCGCAGTAGCCGAGGATATAGTCCTTTATCTCGGCGATATCTTCGGGGGCAGCCTGATGTGCCTTGACCTGCGGGGGAAGATCCCAGGGAAGTTCATCGCAGCGCAGGTATATCCTGCCGCCGTGCATACCGGTGCCGCAGAATCTGCCTGCGACATCCTTGCCGTTACAGCCGATACCCAGGACGATGATATATCCGCCTGCCTGGTATTCACCGAGGAAGCTGCCTGCCTTGCCGCCTATAACGAGGACGGGGGTGTGTTCCATATAGCTTTTCATGTGGATGCCCGTGCGGTAGCCCGAGTCGCCTTTTATGTAGACAGTGCCGCCGCGCATAGCGTAGCCTGCTGCGTCGCCTGCCGAGCCGTGAACGGTTATAGTGCCCTTGTTCATGGTATCTCCGCAGGCTTCCTGGACATTGCCGTTGACGATGATATCACAGCCGTCAAGGTAAGCGCCGAGAGCGTTGCCTGCGGTGCCGTTTATTATGACTTTGCCGTTTTTTCTGCCTGCGGCGATATACCGCTGACCGATGCAGTTATCTATCTCAACGGTATCATCTGTGCAGGACTTTACAAGCTCATTGAGCTTCTGAAAGTGCATAAGGTCTGCCTGTATCTTCATTTCCCATATCCCCTTTGTATAGTATTCAGTGGCTTTCCGACAGCTTTGCGGAGCGTTCGGTCTTTTCAAACGCCATAAGCTGCGGATGATGTTTTATAAGCTCGAAGTCTATTGATGAAAGCGGTGTCTGTTCACGGATGAGGGAGGTATAGATGCCTGCCCTTGACACGTCGCCTATCATGATATATCCCATTAGTCTGTCGTCTTTAAAGAAGAGTTTTTTGTAGTCTGTGCCGTCTGATTCGCAGAAGCTGTCGCCCTCATAGGTGCCTGCGGTTATCATATGATACCCGAACATACCCATAGCGTTCATGGGGATAGCCTTATTATATGAGCGGCTGACACCTGCCATATTGATGCCTGCGTTTTCGCCCTGCATATATGCATTGGGGAGAAGAGCGAGGATACGGCTGTTTTTCACGGTGATATCGAAGGATTCGGTGCAGTCGCCCGCAGCGTAGACATCATCGAGGGAGGTCTTCATGGTATCATCGGTGAGGATACCCCTGTTACAGTCGGCGCCTGCGTCTTTAAGCAGAGAGATATTCGGGCGGACGCCTACCGCAACGACGAGTATATCGAAGGGGACTTCTGCGCCGCTGTTAAGCACAGCTTTGTCGGGGAAAAGCTCTTTGGCGGAGTCGCCGAGAAGGAACTTTACGCCGTGTTTTTCGACTGCGGACTGAACAAGTTTTGCGCCGTCGGCGTCAAGGACGGAGGGAAGCACACGGTCTGCCATATCGACAACGGTGATGCTTTTTACCTTATCTGCGATACCTTCGACGCACTTCATCCCGATAAGGCCTGCGCCTATCACGAGCACGCGGCTGTCGGGGGAGAGGGCTTTATCAAGGGCGCGGGCATCGTCAAGGCTCATGAAGGTGAATTTGTTCTTCACTGTATCAAGGCCCTTCATCGGGGGGACAAAGGGGGACGAGCCGCAGGCGTACATCAGCTTATCGTATTTTATCTTTTCGCCGCTGTCAAGGGACACTGTATGTGCCGCAGGGTCAACAGCGGTGACTGTACAGCCGAGCATAGCTGTGATGTTATTGTCTTTGTAAAAGCTGTCGGGACGGTATTTCATGCGCTGTTCATCAGTCATGCCGCAGAGAAGGTATGAAATGAGCGGGCGTGAGTAGGTATGATGAGGTTCATTTGAGATAATGATGATCTCGGAGTCCTTATCAACGGTGCGGATACCCTCGGCGCAGCCTATGCCTGCGGCGGAGTTTCCTATAATAACGAATCTGCTCATACTGCCGCCTCCTTATTGGTATCGGTAACGTCACGGTCTTCGTATACTATCGCCTGATTCGGGCAGCCCTTTACGCAGGCAGGCTCGCCGCAGGCGTTTTTCGTGCAAAGCTCGCACTTGGATATCGCATGGCCGCTGTCGTCGGGGGATATACAGCCGTAGGGACATGAGAGTATACAGGTATAGCAGCCGACGCATTTATTGCTGTCAACGGTGATGACGCCGTTCTTTACCGAGAGTGCGCCTGTGATGCAGCCCTTGACGCAGAGGGGTTCTTTACAGTGGCGGCAGGAGACAGCAAAGCTGATGCCGTCGTGTTCTTCGACCCTGATGCGTGGGCGCAGGGGTTTATCCTTGAGGGCGTTGACCATACTGCTGACGCCCGAATTTGCGAAGGTGCAGTAATATTCGCAGAGGTGACATCCGAGACACCATTTTTCGTTTACATAGACTCTTTTCATAACAATGCCTCCTGTTACTGTCCTGCGTGCTTTATGCCGAGGATATCCAGCTCGGTACTGCTGAGGCCGATGCCGCGCAGCATAAGTCTGTTTCCGCGGAGCGCTTCGATGGAGTTGATGCCCATGCCGCCCATTATCTCCTTGACCTCATGGTCCCATGCGTGTACAAGGTTCACAAGGCGCTTATAGCCGATATCGGGGTTAAGGCGTTTTACCAGGTCGGGGCGCTGGGTAGCTATGCCCCAGTTGCATTTGCCTGCCTGGCAGCTTCGGCAGAGGTGGCAGCCCATTGCGAGACAGGCTGCGGTGGCGATATAGCAGGCATCTGCGCCGAGTGCTATAGCCTTTACAAGGTCTGCCGCCGAGCGCACAGATCCGCCCACGACTATGCCGACGTCGTCACGGATACCCTCTTCACGGAGGCGTGAGTCAACGCTTGCGAGAGCGAGCTCGATGGGGATGCCCACGCTGTCGCGGATGCGTGTGGGTGCGGCGCCCGTGCCGCCTCTGAAGCCGTCGATAGCGATGATATCGGCACCGCTTCTTGCTATGCCCGAAGCGATAGCCGCAACGTTATGTACAGCGGCGATCTTGACGATGACTGGCTTTTTATAGTCGCTGGCTTCTTTAATAGAGTATACCAGCTGACGGAGGTCTTCTATAGAGTAGATATCGTGGTGAGGTGCGGGGGAGATAGCGTCCGAGCCCTTAGGTATCATACGGGTCTTTGAGATATCCTCGGAGACCTTGATGCCCGGCAGGTGTCCGCCTATACCCGGTTTAGCGCCCTGCCCTATCTTTATTTCGATAGCGGCGCCTGCGTTAAGGTAATCCTTTGACACGCCGAAGCGTCCCGAAGCCACCTGAACTATGGTATTTGGGCCGTACTTGTAGAAATCCTCATGAAGACCGCCTTCACCGGTGTTATAGCAGATGCCGAGTTCGGAAGCGGCTCTTGCGAGGGATTCGTGAGCGTTATAGCTTATAGAGCCATAGGACATAGCGGAGAACATAACGGGGGTGGAGAGTTTCAGTGTAGGGGAGAGGTTATTCTTTATCCTTCCGTTTTCATCACGTTCTATCTTTGCCGGCTTTTTGCCAAGATAGGTGACAGTTTCCATAGGTTCACGCAGAGGGTCGATGGAGGGGTTTGTCACCTGAGAGGCGTTAAGGAGTATCTTATCCCAGTAAACGGGGAAAGGCTCGGGGTTGCCCATTGAGGAGAGCAGCACGCCGCCGGAGTTTGCCTGGCGGTATATCTCGGTGATAGTCTTGCCTGTCCAGTTGGCGTTTTCCTTGAAGGTATGACCGCTTTTGACTATTTTCAGGGCGTGGGTAGGGCAGAGGGAAACACAGCGGTGGCAGTCAACGCATTTAGCGTTGTCGCAGAGCATTTTTCCCTTGCCGTCATCATACCAATGAGCTTCATTTGAACATTGTCTTTCACAGACGCGGCAGGCTATACATTTATCGTAGTCCCTTACTATCTCATATTCGGGGTATAAGTAATCTATTGCCATTATTCACACATTCCTTCCCACAGATTCATATAAACACTTTATCTTTATAGCTGTCGAGGGTCACGATAACGGGTTCGCCGCCCTTAGGTGACCATATCCTGTCAAGGTGAGGCTCGATGACTCTTATAGCGCATTCCTCGGATGCCATATAGACCTTATCGTCCTTTTCGCCTATGACCATAGAGCGCAGCTTAAGGCGGTCGTTAAGAGCCATAAGGCCGCCCTCAAAGCCGAGTATGATGGAGAAAGGACCTGTGATAAGGAGGTTGGAAAAAGCGGCACGGAGGTATCTTGCCTGTGCCGCCTGCTCTTCGTCCATATGGTCGATAGTTGACCAGAATGGTGCTGCTATGACCTTAGCGGCCTCGGTCAGGCTGAGGCCTTTTTTTCTGAGCAGGAAGTCTATTATATAGGTGATGACCTCGGTATCGGTCTGGAGATTGCACTTATAGCCGTACATCTCGATATTTCTTCTGTTGGCATCGTAGCTGGATATCTCGCCGTTATGCACTATGGAGTAATCAAGCATAGCGAATGGGTGAGCGCCGCCCCACCAGCCGGGGGTATTTGTAGGGTATCTGCCGTGTGCGGTCCAGGCGTAGCCTTCATATTCATCGAGGCGGAAGTATTCGCCCACGTCTTCGGGGTAGCCCAGCGCCTTGAAAACGCCCATGTTTTTTCCGCAGGAGAAGACATATGCGCCCTCGATATTGGAATTGATACTGATGACGCAGCGGGAAACGTATTCTTTTTCGTCGAGCTTTGAGTCCTTGAGGCGGGTCTTGAGGGGCTCGACGAAATAGCGCCATATAAGCGGTTCGGAAGTTATTTTATCGCTTTTTCTGACGGGTATCTTTGACAGGTTGATGATATCAAAGCGTTTGTCAAGAAATCTTTCGCACTCTTCTCTTGCGGCGTTTGAGTCGTAGAAAACGTGGAAAGCGTAAAGGTCGGGGTACTGGGGGTAGATCCCGTAGCCTGCAAAGCCGCCGCCGAGACCGTTTGAGCGGTCGTGCATAGTGGCTATAGACTTTATCATTTCTCTGCCGTTGATAGGCGTTCCGCTTTTCGAGATGACTCCCGAGATAGCGCAGCCCGACGGTATCCTTATTTCTCCCTCTCGCAGCATAACGATTCCTCCTGTTTTCAGGCGCTGCCTCATTGCAATGCCCACATTATATTTTTGAAAATAAAAAAACGCCCATCTGAAAGGGCACAGAGACCCTTTCAAATGAACGTCGTTGTTCTTACGATATTTATTCTATCACATTTTTCGGAAAATGTAAACTGTTAAAGCGCTAAAACTTATTCCTTTGTCAAAGAGCAAAGATTGTACAGCCTGCACAATTTTTGTTCGTTTTATGAATGTCAGCGGACAGAAACTTGCAGAATTTCACCCGAAGTTGTGAGCCGCAGGCAATAGAATGAATAATTCTATCTGCTGACATTCATAATGAAACAGGCGGTGTCGCTTGTCACGCCTGTTTTTCAAGCAGGAAGTAGCTGCCTGCGCTGTCAGTCTGAAAGCCTTTGATGACCCAGCCGACGAGCAGCATTGCGTTTAATTTTTCGATGCGCTGGAAGCGGTCAAGCTGAGGTGCTGACTGATCGGCGCTGTTCTGTGATATGAAAAACTTCTTTATCATACCTATCACCCTTTCTTTTTTGTCCTTTTGTTCTTATATCTCTGTGTATGTGAGGGCAGTGTTGCCGTCTGTCCTCAGTATAAATTATATCACATAAATATCAGATATGCAATACCCGGAAAATAATTTTTTTATTTTAACTATTGTCCGAAATATTGTACAGAAAATATACTGAAAGGGTGTATATTCGCGGGATAGCGTGTTTTTGATATGCGGTGCCGGAGAAAAAGAAAAGTCCGTGAACGGTGGTATGTTCACGGACGTGGATGCAGATGATCACTGCTTTTGTTTTTTCTTTCTGACGTCTTCTGCGACGCGCTGTTTGATGCCTTTGAAGATGATATCCCTTGCGGCTGCTGCCTGTTGTTTGGTGGCAGGCTCAACGCCTTCAAGGCGGTAGGGTATGCCCATTTCCTTATATTTGGCGACTCCCATAGTATGATAGGGGAGGACATCAAGGGCACGGAGAGAGCGTATGCCGCCGATAAATCTGCCGAGAGCGAGTAGGGACTCTTCATCGTCGGTGATACCGGGCACGAGGACGTGGCGTATCCACACGTCGATGCCGCGCTGACCGAGAGTTTCGGCAAAGGCTTTGATATCCGAGTTATCCTGAGCGGTGAGCTGTTTATGTTTTTCGGGGTCGATGTGTTTTATATCCAGCATGACCAGGTCGGTGACATCAAGGAGGCGGTCTATCTTTTCCCTGTTTTCCACGGTATAGCATATGCCCGAGGTATCAAGGCAGGTATGCACGCCTTTCTTTTTGGCGGCGGTAAAAAGTTCGGTGACGAATTCGGTCTGGACGAGAGGTTCGCCGCCTGTGCAGGTGATCCCGCCGCCCCGCAGGAATTCTTTGACATTATCAAACTGTTTCATGAGCTGATCTACGGTAGTTGGCGTACCTTTACGGATATCCCATGTGTCGGGGTTATGGCAGTAGGCGCAGCGCATGGGACATCCCGACAGGAACACCACGAATCTGAGTCCCGGGCCGTCTACCGTGCCAAGGCTTTCCACCGAGTGTATATAGCCGATAGTTTCGTTCATATTCATGCTTCCCTTCAATTTTGCGTATCGTAAAAAGTATCCTGTAACTATATTATTATACCACTATGCGGCGGAGAATACAAGAGGCGGCTTATAGACTAACTGTTAACAGTTTCGGGGCTGTAAGGATATTGACATTCGGCAGGATATGTCTTATAATTATAATAAGTATACGTTTATTTGGCCGCAGGACATCGGGAGGCATGGGGTGGAGCAGCAGTTTGTATATCACGGGACGAAAAAATTAAGATGCGGATACACCACAGGCTCATGTGCGGCGGCTGCGGCGGGAGCTGCGGCGAGGATGCTGCTTACACAGAAAACGGTGCGGCGCACGCAGCTCATGACACCCAAGGGTGTGCTTTTAGACCTGGAGGTGTGTGATGCGGAGGTATATCCCGACAGGGCGAGGTGTGCTGTGGTAAAGGACAGCGGAGATGACCCCGATGTTACCAACGGGATAAAGGTCTATGCCGAGGTAAGTCTTGCGGAAAGCGGGACAGAGATAGACGGCGGAGAGGGCATAGGCAGAGTGACAAAGGCAGGCCTTGACCAGCCTGCAGGTGCGGCGGCGATAAACAGTGTGCCGAGGAAAATGATAGCGCAGGCTGTTAAGGAAGCGGCCGAGCTTTGCGAATACGGCGGCGGTTTCAGGGTAGTGATATCCATACCCGGCGGAGAAGAGCTTGCAAAAAAGACTTTCAACCCGAGAATGGGGATAGTCGGCGGGATATCGGTGATAGGCACTACGGGTATAGTTGAGCCTATGAGCAGCAGAGCGCTCATAGAAACGATACGCACCGAAGCGAATATGAGGCGTGCGGCAGGAAACAGCACGCTGATACTTACCATAGGAAATTACAGCGAGCAGTACATAAATGAGCGTGCGCCGTATATGGCGGACAGGTGTGTGACCTGCTCGAATTACATAGGAGATGCCATAGACATAGGGATAACTCTCGGGTTTGAGAGGATACTGATAGTCGGGCACATTGGAAAGCTGGTAAAGCTGGGAAGCGGCATAATGAACACACATTCATCGGAGGCGGACGGGCGCATGGAAACGCTTATCGCCTGTGCGGCGCTTTCGGGGGCGGACAGAGAGACGCTTACGGAGGTGAACGGGTGTGTGACAACGGATGCGGCGCTTGATGTGATAGAAAAAGCGGGATATCTGGAGGGCACGCTTCGGGAGCTTTCACGGAGGGTGCAGAAGTATCTCAAAGCCCGTACAAAGGGCGAGGCCGAGATAGCCGCCGTGATATTCTCATACAAAAACGAGCTTCTTATAAAGACAGAGGGTGCGGAGGATATCATCCGTGCGGTGTCGGAGGAATGACATGGTATATTTTGTGGGTGCGGGCTGCGGTGCGGCGGACCTTATAACAGTAAGAGGAAAGGCGCTCATAGAGAGGGCTGATGTGATAATATACGCCGGGTCGCTGGTGAATCCGGAATTGCTGGAGTATGCGCAGAAGGGCTGTGAGATATACAACAGTGCGAAGATGACCCTTGACGAGGTGACAGATGTGATGCTTCGTGCGGAGAGGGACGGTCGGACTGTGGTAAGGCTGCACACGGGAGACCCGAGCATTTACGGTGCGATACGCGAGCAGATGGACAGGCTGTCTGCTGCAGGCATAGAGTACGAGGTATGTCCCGG
>CADBTD010000196.1 GCA_902797535.1 uncultured Ruminococcus sp.
TCCACCTTTGCGAGCAGTCGGCGGTCAAAGATAAGGGCGCACACCACCGCCGCCGCAAGGCAGGCAAGGTCAGGCACTTTACGGAAGACAGTCAGCAGGCACACCGCAAACAGCAGGATATATCCCGCAAGAGGCGCGGCAGATATCTTTTCCGTGTGCTTTTCGGTCACAGTGCATTTATCCTTAGGCAGAAGCAGCGTCAGGAGCATGAGTATCACAAGGCTTGCGGTACCCGACGGCGCCATAGTCTTTACAAAGACACCTGCGGTCAGCTTGTAGTTATCGTAAATGAAAAGGTTCTGCGGATTGCCTACGGGGGTCAGCATACTGCCGAGGTTCGCAGCGGCAGTTTCAAGCACTATGGTAAGTATAAGGCTTTTTCGGTCTGCCCTTTTGAGTGCGATAAGCGTCAGAGGTATAAAAGTAAGCAGTGCCACATCGTTTGTCACTATCATTGAGGAGAAAAAGCATATAAGCACGAATATCTGCCCGAGTCTGCGGATAGTGCCCGCCTTTTCAAGGAGCGTATCCGTGACCCTCTCGAATATGCCCAAACTGCGCAGTCCCGCAACTGCGGTCATCAGCGAGAAAAGCTGTATCAGCACAGTGCGGTTTATATACCCTGAGTAACCCCGGTCGGGCGGCACAATGAACATCGTCACTGCCGCCGCAAGAAATGACGCCGCAAGTACAGGCTGTTTTTTTATGAGATCCACCATTTTTCTTTCCTTCTTCCTTTTTTCAAGCCTATCAATTATACCACTGTTCGGAAGAAGGCTCAATGCATAAAAAGTCAAGATTTCTGGGATATTTTGTGTCCGGACGCATTTTGCCGCGAGAAGAACGTATGCTCTGGCGAGTTCTCAAATTGCATTTCGGAAGTCGGGCATTTCTTACAAATCCGGTCTTGATACGGGCGGAGCTATTGTCTGATCCTACAAAAAATAATATAGCTCTTGACAAGTGACCTATCGTTCGCTATAATATAAGTGTTAAGTGAACGATAGGTCACTTTGATTTTTGGAGGACAATATGGCAAAGGACACAAAAGAACGAATACTTGAGGAAGCGCTCAGGCAGTTCTCGCAGAAAGGCTATGACGGAACGAACATCCGTGAGCTGACTGCATCGCTGGGGCTTGTCAAGTCGTCGATGTACAAGCATTTTGGCAGTAAGGAGGAGATATGGAACGCACTGCTCGATGAATTGGCCAGATATTATGATATGCGCTTCGGCTCAGCAGAAAATCTTCCGCCTGTGCCTGATTCACTTGAGGAACTCACAGAAATGACAATGAAAATGGTGAACTTTACGATACATGACGAAAAAGTCGTGATTTCAAGAAAGCTGCTGAACATTGAACAGTTCCGTGACGAGCGTGCAGGACAGCTTGCGACAAAGCATTTTATGACCGGGCTGACCGAGATGTTCACACATATCTTCAAGGAGATGACAGACAAAGGGCTTCTGCGGAAAGATGACCCGAAAATGCTCGCATTTTCGTATATCGCTCCCATTTCAACGCTTATCCACCTTTGTGACCGTGAGCCTGAGAAAACAGATAAGGCAATATCACGGATAAAGGAATTCAGCGAGCATTTTGCCGGGACCTACGGTGCATAAAAAATAAAGCGCAGTCTGAGATCAAAAGCTATGAACGGGGTATAAGGACAAAAACGGATGTAAATAATAAAAGACAAAAAAGAGAAAAAGCGTTGCTGCGCCGTGCAGCAGCGCTTTTTATTCATCATGCCGTAAATTCACAGGGCTTGAAATTCAATGTAAAACACACTTCCGCTGCCTTCAGCGGACTCTGCTCTGCAGGTGCCGCCGTAATGTGTGACTATCTGCTTTACTATCGCAAGACCCAGACCCGAAACTCCCTTGCCGTCACGCTGACGGGCAGTGTAGTACTTGTCCCATATCCTGTCAAGGTCTTCGGGAGGGATGCCCGCGCCGTGGTCTGCTATGGCTATGACTGCCCTGCCGTTTTCCGAGGTGAGCGTGATGCCTGTCCATTTGTCTGTGCCCGTGTGTCTTACTGCGTTGTCAAGAAGATTGTACACTGCCCTCATGAGTCTTGAACTGTCGCCCTTTACACGGACTCCCTCCGCTATACTGCGCTCGAAGGTGTGACCGTCTTTTGAATAAAGGCTCTCAAAGCTGTCTGTGACCGTTGATACCACAGTGCTGAGGTCTGCTTCCCCTGTGAGAGGCAGGCTGTCGGTCATCTGAAGTTCGGAATACTCCAGTATCTCATTTACAAGGGCGGTGAGCCTGTCGGCCTCACGGACGATGACCGCAACGTCCTCGGCGCACTGTGCCTCGTCCTCATGGGAGATATCCCTTATCATCTCGGCATAGCCTTTTATCATGGTAAGAGGCGTCCGCAGGTCGTGGGAAACATTTGCAAGAAGCTCATTCTGAAATTCCCTGTTCTGCCTGAGTTTTTTGTCTGTCCTGTCAAGGGTGGCATTAAGCTCGTCAAGCTCGGCACAGAAGCCCTCCCGATATGCATTATCCTGTGTGTTTTCGCCAAGCTCATGCGCTTTTTTGCTCAGCTGTGCCACAGGTTTTGAAAAGCTCTCGGACATAAACCATGCCAGCACGAATCCCGCCGCTACAGAGATAAGAGTGACGATAAGAAGCTGTACCCTTATAGTCTTTGCGGCAGAGCCCACTGCGTCAAGCATAGTGCCCATATAGAGTATCACCTGCTCGCCCTCATACTCAATGTATCTTCCGTAAAAGTACATCTGCTCCGAAGTCACCTCAGCCTCGCCGCTGTCCGACGCTTCAAGGCTTTCAAGGAACTTCCCGAAATTGTCGGGAAGCTCACGGTAAGCCATTTCCCCGGCATCATGACCTCTGCCGTCCTTTTTTCGGGGAACGTCACTGCCCGCCTTCTTGTGGCCCCTGCGGTACTCATCGGTGCTGTAAAGTATATTGCCGCCGGTATCGGTGATATATATGATAAGGGAGTTTTCCCGCGATATACCGTCAAGAAGCTCCGAAGCGCCGCTGTCCGACACACGGCTCTCTATGCTGTCGGCAGCGGAAATGGTATTGCGGATTATCATTCCGTTGTAGAATTTCTGTAAAAACACAGTCTGCAGGAGCCACAGCAGGATGAATATCACCGCAGTGAACAGCATAAAGTACCCCAGCAGTTTTTTTCTGAAAGTCTTTGTTCTATGCTTCAAACTTATACCCCACTCCCCTGACGGTCTTTATGCAGTCACGGCAGGGACCCAGCTTGCCCCTGAGCAGCTTTACCTGCCAGTCAACTGTGCGGTCTACCCCGAATGCTTCATAGCCCCACACCTCGTTAAGTATCCTTTCACGGGAAAGCACTGCGCCTTTGTTGTTCACAAACAGCATCAGAAGGGCAAATTCCTTGGCAGTAAGCTCATTTTTTTCGCCGTCTGCCGTAACTGTCAGCCCGAAGGTATCTATAGTCAGCGCACCTGCCCTGACTATACCTCCCGTGTCATCATCGGCATGACTGACGGTGCTGTGCCTTTTCAGCACAGCTTTTATCCTTGCCATAAGCTCCATAGGAGAAAACGGCTTTGTGACGTAGTCGTCAACGCCCACTTCAAAGCCGAAGAGCTTGTCAAATTCCGTACCCCTTGCGGAAAGCATTATAACGGGGATATCCTTTGACTCCTTTATCTTCTTGCAGGCAGTGTAGCCGTCGGTATCGGGCATCATGATATCCATGACGATAATATCAGGCTCCTCACGCTGACAGGCTTCTATCGCCTGCCTGCCGTCAGATGCGGTGAGAACCTCATGACCCTCACGCTTTGCATAGCGGCTTATAAGGGTGATTATATCAGGCTCGTCGTCAACTATCAGTATCCGTGACATAGCGCACCTCCTTATTTTACTTATGATAATTATACACGAAAAACAGAACTTTGTAAAGAGGCTGCACCTGCAAAATCGGCGTATAAAACAAACTGCCGCATATTACTGCGGCAGTCTGAAAAATATGTATCAGGTGATATTACTTTCTTGCGGGGTAATTCTGAGTATCTACCTTAGGCTCGGAATTCTCATAGCCGAGAAGGCTCTTCTGAAGATATACAGCGTCAGCCATGTTGACAGCACCGGTGCCGTCAGCATTTGCAGCGCCCTTTGAGATAAGGATCCTGTTGTCTACGGTGTATTTGCCGAGTCTGATAAGGTCTCTCATATCGAACTCAAAGTCGCAGTTTACATCGCCGGGAGTGTAATAGTCATATGTCTCACGGGTAACGCCTGCTATATTGTCGATCTCATACAGGAACATATTCATAGCCTTGAAGAACATGGTATGACCCTGTTCATCGATCGGTACATCCTCTCCGAAAGTGGTCTGAGTATTGTGGTCGCAGTCTGCGTGCTCGGAACCGAATCTGGTCTTGCCGTCACCGAAGTAGTAATAGCTGTAGCCGTCGGTCATGTTGAGCGCATATTCCGCATCGGAAGAAAGCTCCGCATCTTCCATGATCTCATCGTCCCATGTGCAGTCGATGCCGTAGAACCTGCCGTCGTCGAGCTTGATGAAATCCCATGCGTGTCCGCCGAGCATTTCACCGTTTTCCGCATCAAGAGCCATACCGTCGCTGTAAACTACATCAAGACCTGCATAGTTGCAGAGCAGTTCATATGCACGGGCATAGCTTTCGCAAACGCCCTCCTTAAATACAGCGGGACCTACTATATTGTGGCAATAAGGGGCGTCGTTTATGATCCTGTAGCCGTCTTCGTCAACGACATAGTTGCCGTTTTCATCTTTTTCAAAAGCATAGGTCATATTATCGCAGAGATATTTATAAAGAGCCATATGCTTCTGTGCAAGAGTTTCCTTGCCCTCGGTCTTTGAAGCTGCCTGACCGTAGAAATCCTTGATCTGAGACTGTATGCGTGCTCTGTCAGCGCCCTTTGCATATTCCTCGGGAGCGCACACCTCAAGTGCCACGCTGCCGTCTTCATCGCCCATAAGATAGCAGCTGTAATGATCTACAAAGTAGAAAAGCGGATTATCAGCGCAGAAAGGCATGATTATCTTGTATCCCTCGCACATCAGATCCTGGACCTGCTCAGCTGTCGGTTCTTCCCGATCAAAATCTGCGGGAAGAATTTCGGTAAGATCTATTAAAGCTATAGGATACTCACGATATTCTACGGGATGTCCGTCTTCGTCCTCACCCTCAAATACAAACGGTTCGATATCATCGCTGCTGTTCCAGAGTTCAACGCATATATCGTAAAGTTCATTGTACTTGCTCTGATAAAAACTGCCGTTGGGCAAAGCAGCAAGGTCAACATATCCGGGCTTATTGCCGTTAGCGTCTTTCTGTGCGCCCTTTGCAAAGAAGTCAGCGCTGTCTGCCGCAGATGCCGATATAGCTGTGGTAACGGTTATAGCGGCTGCCGCTGTTACAGCAGATGCTCTTTTTAAATATTTCATTAGTTTCATAGTGGTCTCCTGTTTCCTTCCGACATAGTTTGTTTTCATCATCTTCTCTTCTTAGCTGCA
>CADBTD010000197.1 GCA_902797535.1 uncultured Ruminococcus sp.
AGTTGCAAATGACGGTATAGCTATAAAGATCGGTGCAAAAAACATAGAAAGCAGGAACAGCAGCGCCGTAGTAAGTGCTGTAAGACCGGTGCGTCCGCCTGCAGCAACACCCGAAGAAGACTCAACAAATGTAGTTGTGGTCGAAGTACCCAGCACAGCACCTGCGGTAGTTGCTATAGCATCAGCCATAAGTGCGGGACGTATCCTCGGGAGTCTTCCCTCTTCATCAAGCATATCTGCCTTGGATGCAACGCCTATCAGTGTACCAAGAGTGTCAAACAGATCAACGAACAGGAAAGAGAATATGACTACTATGAAATTGAATATACCGACATGAGAAAGGTCTACATCAAAGCACTTGCCGAATGTTTCACCAAGCTTTGAAAAATCAGTCATACTGAAACTCGGCAGAAGCGAATATGCCCCGGCTTCTGGATCGGGTACATAGAGCCCGATGAGCTGACAAAGAATGCCGAGTATCCATGTCCCGAATATTCCTATAAGTATGGAGCCGCGGACTTTTTTTATGTAAAGAACAGCGGTGGCAAGCACACCTATCATCGCAAGCAGAGCGCATATGCCCTTGGTGGAAAAGCTCTCACGAAAGCTGACAAGCGAAACAAGAGTTGCGGAATCAACTGCGAGTCCGGCATTCTGCAGTCCTATAAAGGCTATGAAAAGTCCTATACCCACAGAAACAGCTTTTTTCAGAGTAAGAGGTATACTGTCAAATATAGCCTCACGGACCTTAGTCAGTGAAAGGATAATAAATATGATACCCTCGATGAATACTGCAAGAAGTGCTGTCTGCCATGTATACCCGAAAGTCAGTACCACTGTATAGGCAAGAAATGCATTGAGTCCCATTCCCGCTGAAAGGGCAAAAGGCAGATTTGCCATAAATGCCATGCATATAGTACCTATAAATGACGCAAGACAGGTGGCAAGCAGCACAGCAGTGCTGTCCATTCCCGCTTCGGAAAGAACATTGGGGTTTACGGCAAGAATATAAGCCATAGTCACGAACGTTGTTATACCTGCCATGACCTCGGTCTTGACATCGGTGCCGTTTTCTTTGAGTCTGAACATCTTTTCAAACATACCGCACCTCCGTCAGTCTTCGGAATATTCCGCTATATACGGAAGATTTCTGTAATATTCGCCGCAGTCCAGCCCATAGCCTATAACAAAATGATCGGGTATGGTAAAAAGCGCATCATCCGGCTTGAATTCGACTACTCTCCTGTCCGGCTTGTCAAGAAGCGTCAAGACTTTCAGCGACAATGGTTCTCTTGCCTTCAGCATTTTTACAAGTTCGGAAAGAGTACGCCCCGTGTCAACTATATCCTCGATTATTAGAACATGATACTCGCTTATGTCCTGTGCAAGGTCGAGGGTTATCTGTACATTGCCCGAGGATTCTGTGCCGTCAAAATAGCTTTTTGCCGCCATAAAACCTACTTCACAGGGTATACTTACTGCCCGTGATATATCCGCAAGGAATATATATGACCCTTTCAGTACGCTGACCAGCAGAAGCGGCTTGCCTTTGTATTCACGGTCTATCCTTTCACCTGCTGCCCTGACTGCCTCAGCTATTTGCTGCTCCGTTATCAGTACCCTGCTGATACGGCTTTGAAACTGCTTTTCATCAGTCATCTTCAATTTTCCCAGCTCCTTCCGCAAGCTCCGAGTCTTGCTGTAATAATACTATAATTATATCACAGCAGACAGATATTGTCAATCTGAGCGATGTTCCTGAATATTCTGCTTGTACAAAAAATATCCACATTTTATTGTCAAATGTATTGACTTTTACAAAAAATCCTGTTATAATAAAAGTAGTGATTTTATCCTAAAAAGGAATGAGTGTCATGAATAATAATGCAAATGATATTTTCAGACAGCTTTTTGGAATAGGCTGGGATACTATACTTGAAGCCGACCAAAACATCGGTGCTTTTGTCGTGCTGCATGATACGAAAGAAGCTGTTACAGATAAAAACGCTATGGATATCATGGGCTTTTTATCTGCGCCTTCTTACGATGAACTTATGGATACTCTTTCCAAGGCACAGGAATATTCCGACGGCCGTGCACCGATACTGTTAAAATATATAGAAACAGAACACAGCAACGTCACGGCGGGCATAATACACCTTGACCTGTCCCGTGCAGAAAGCGAACAGGAATTCTATCAGCTTTCAACTCAGGCAGACATTGTCAAGGCTATCGACAGCTATAACGGCGACTCATGCGTGATGCTGATACATCTTGACGGCACTGACTCTACTGCTATAGAAGAAATGTACTGCTATGTTTTCAGTGCTCTGAAAGCAATATCTGCAGTTTTGCCCGACAATGCAATGACTGCAAGCCACTCCAAAAACGAATTCTGGATATTTATCCCGTCACCGAAGCTTTCACCGCTTGAAGAAGCAAAGCGTCTTCAGACGGCTGTGGAGAAATGTCCTCTTACCGACGCTCTCGGTAATAGAATTAGCAATCATCACAACATGACATTTTCAGCAGGTATCTGCTGCGGTACCGATGCAGGTATGTACCTTATGCACGGAGCGAGCTTTGCACTTTATGAGGCAGCTGCTTCAGGCAGGGGAAGGCTTGAACTTTTCGACCGCACTCAGTATGATATGCAGAGAAGCGAATACAATGACCTTCGTCGTTTTTCAAGACTGCTTGACAGCAATCTTTTCAGATACCATTTCCAGCCGATAGTAAGTGCAAAATCAGGCGAGGTAGTTGCATATGAGGCGCTCATGAGAACGCCCCCGGACATAGGTTTCAATCCCCCGCAGATACTTGAACTTGCTACAAGATATGACAGGCTTTATGATATAGAGCGACTTACCATAAACAATGCGCTGCGTGCTCTCAGCCGAAATCAGCAGACCTTCGGCAACCGCAGGCTTTTCATCAACTCCATACCGTCAAGTACTCTTACCGAGGAAGACTACACCCGTATCCGTGCAAGATACGGAGAATTGCTTGAAAAGACTGTTATTGAGCTTACAGAACAAACAGAGATAAGCGATGAAATGCTTGCAGCAATTAAGAAACGTCTTTCAGACAACCATATGAAACTTGCCATAGATGACTATGGTGCGGGATATTCAAACACATCAAATCTGGTAAGATACGCTCCCGATTATGTCAAGATAGACCGTGCTCTAATTGCAGATATCGACCGCAATCCCAAAATGCAGGCGCTTGTAAAAGGCACTATCGACTTTATCCATTCAAGCGGATATATAGCTCTTGCCGAGGGTGTTGAAACTGCCGAAGAAACACGCACTATGATAGAACTCGGCTCAGACCTGCTGCAGGGATTCTGGGTCTCACGCCCGAAACCCGTGTTTGTCAACGAGATATCCGAGACCATACGTTTACAGATAGAACGCATGAACCTTGAAGCATCAGGCATGATAGAAAAGATATATGCTGCTGAAAACGGTGAATATCTTGACCTTGTACAGCTCGCCCTTGACAAGTACACGAATATATCTCTCGGCAGCGGTGATTTCACTCTTGTGGGAGAACGCACAAAGCCGCTAAGAATGCCTGTCACTATAAAAGAAAACAGCGAGACTACCATTCTCATGAGGAATGTTTTCATCGAGCCCGAAAAGGAGCTTCCCTCTATCGCTGTTGGTTCAGGCAGTAAACTTACCATTATACTTGACGGCGAAAACAATCTGCACAACAGCGGCATCTTCGTTCCCGAAGGCTCTGAACTGACTTTAGACGGACCGGGTTCTCTCACCATAGAACCCGAACACCCCGACTGCTATGCTATAGGCTGCGGCAAGGACAACCGCTCGGGAAAAATAAACATAGCTATGTCCGGAACACTCAGCATACTTGTTAACGGAGAAAACGGCATCGGAATAGGCGGCGGCCGATATACAAATGTAAATATCACAGGTGGTATACTGCACATAGCCTGCTCATGCGGGAATTGTGCAGGAATAGGCAGCCTTTCAGGCGACTCAGACCTGCTTATATCCAACTGCGGTCTTGACATAAGCGCTTCTGCCGCATCCGCTGTATGCGCAGGTTCATTTGCGGGAAATACAAATCTACGTATGCGTGACTGCGCAGTCAGATTCAATGCATCAGGCAGCACACTCTGCGGTGCAGGCTCGCTCGGTGCTGAAAAGAATGCTGACATTTACATGGAGAATATGCAGCTTTCTACCTATCTGAAGGGCAAGAACGTAGTAAATCTCGGGACCGAAGGCGGTGAGACAAACTGCTCGATACGCTGCTCAAAGATAGATCTGTATTCAGAAGGCGGTGCAGTCAGCGGCATAGGTGACAGAAGCGGCGGAGGCAGCGTTGACATACGCAGTGCCGAACTCACCCTCAGCTTCCAGACCGGCAACAGCTTTACGATAGGCAGTCCCGAAGGTACAGTATATCTTGAGGAAGTACTGCGTGATATGAAGCTCAACGAGCAGTAAAACAGTTTAATAGACCACAAAAGGCATACCAAACAGCGGTATGCCTTTTATGGTTCTATAGACTATCGTTTACCCTTCAAATCCGCCAAGTACCTTGTATAGCAGATCATACAGTGTTTTCGCCTCACCCGGTTCAAGTGATATGCAGCCTGCCACAGCCTGAGGAACTTTTACCGCCTTCTCACGAAGCTCCATCCCCTTATCTGTG
>CADBTD010000198.1 GCA_902797535.1 uncultured Ruminococcus sp.
GAACATGGCATCGGACTGTATTTTGCTTCTCATATTGGTGCGCTCAATGACCGTTTCAGAGAACTCGGACTTGGTATGCTTGTTGAACAGGGACATTGCAGAAGAACTATTACGGCCGCACTGTCTGCTGCCGGTATTACAGCACCTTATGAGCTTGAAAATAATGATATGGATGCCAATGACGTATCTGTACCGGGTATAGCTGACAGGCTTGAATTTGAGTGGGCGTTCGGTGCTGATGCGGATGAACAGCTTGAGTTATACACAAACAAGATCATAAATGCAGTAGAAAATGATAATTTGTCTTCTGCTATAAGGCCTGATGAAGAATGGGCTGACCTTGGTGAGCTTGATCAGGAAGGTCTTCTTGTACATCTTCAGGCACATCTCAAAGAATTGGCAGAGCGTTCAGGACTTAATGAGGATGAAGTAGAAAAGGCAATAGAGCTAAGAAAGATACGGCTTGCCCTTCGACTTGAAAAGATCGATCCTCATGTCATTGAAATAATAAGAAATCGTACGGAGAAATTTGAAAAACAACTGAAGGATAAGCATCCTGAGCGTTATGAGGAGCTGATAAAACACAGAAAAACCGCTATTGCACATCTGCGTGAAAGCAGTCCAGAGTATGCTGCGCTTATAGAGAAATTTTATAAATAAAATAGAAAAAGCTGCCGAGGAATCAATGCGGCAGCTTTTTCCATAAGTTAAAACCAATAAGACTTTATAGGAGCGTATCAAAGATTATTATTTTCCGGCAAATCAGCCGGTCCATCTAAATATGTTATTGGCGTGTTGGAATGAACTGTTATAAGTTGAATTAGAGTAGTCGTCACATGGATCGGGCCATACTCTGTAGAGTGGTGCACTGTCACCTGCACCTGCTGAATCTCCTGACCATATCTCTATGCGCTTATCCTGTTTGCGCCAGCATATAAGCCACTGATCAGCATTGACATCATCTTTATGTGTTAAATATTTCATAGCCCATCTGTACTGACCGGAGTCACCTACCAGTGAATCTCCGCCATATACCATTCTGTCATTGAGTTCATTAACAAATGCATCATTTTCATTAACGCCATGGACCCAGGCGAATCTGTTGCGGCTTCCCCAGGATGAACCTTTTCTGCCGCTTATCTTGGCAACTACCATAAGATCATATGTTTCCGGAGTAACACTGCCTCCTGAAAACACTTGTACTCCGCCAAAGAATTTAGCAGAACCCTTTGTATTGTAAAAAGCATTATACACATTATATGTTCCGCTTGCGCAGCTTGATGTTACTCCATCAAGTTCACCGGCTTCTGCTTCGTTTACTATCATTGTAACGAGCTCCCAGATCTGTTTTGCATTTGCAGTATCGACGCGTCTTTGTGCTTTTCGTATATATTTGAACACGGAAGGCACTATAATAGCTGACAAAGCACCTATTATAGAGATAACGGTGATCATTTCAACAAGTGTGAAGCCCTTTTGTAATTTTTTGATCTTTCCTTTCATAGTGATTCCTTCTTCCTTTAGTAGTATTATTGGTTTTAAGTTTCAGCATCACTCTGATGTTTTTATAACAAATGTTAATTAATTATTTCTCTATAACTATATTATATACTATCTTCGAAAGAAAGTCAATCAACTGCATAATTAATATAATATGTTGACATATAATTGTATATAAACACAATATATGGTGCTTTTAATTTTACATATATTACAATTGTTTTAATTATTTAACTGATGTTAACGTTAACTGATTTACCTGAATAAATAAAATGATCCCGGATCTGTTTTTCAAAATCCGGGATATTTTTAATAAATTATTCTTCTAAAACGTTTTCGGTGTTTTCACCGTTATCGTCGTCAGACTGTTCTTTTTGTTTGGCCTTCTTAGCTGCTTTCTTAGCTGCTTTTTCCTCGCTTCTGATGCTCTTTGCTATGTCAACAAGGTTAGGAAGCTCATCACGAGTTATTGTATAGTTATTATTATAGAATTCACTGAAACGTTCGGCGAGCTTATCTGCTTCTTCCTTGTTTGAATTAAGTACACCTGTTTCTGCACTGAAGTAGGGTTCGGTGTACAGTGCAGTGTAAGCCCAGAATGCTTTTTCCTGGAGAATGCTTTCAATTGCAGGAAGATTTCCGCATTCGCTTATCGCAAGCGGTTTCGTTTTGCAGAGATTATTAAGGAACAGAAGGGTATTTATCTGTGCGTTTCTGTTACCGTCGGTATAAATATCCACCGAAAGTATGTCACAGTATTCATCACCAACATACCAGTCGGCATTCTGCGCACTCCATACCCATACAAGATTGTTAAGACCGTGATATGTTGTCATTCTTGTATATAACAGCTTCCATAGCCATTTATAAGTATCTTTGTCTGTGCCCCACCAATAAAGTCCGTTGCTTGCTACGGGAAGTGGTCTCCATATAACGGGAACACCCGATTCCTGAAGCTTCAGGAGCTTAGCGGATATCTTGTCAATGTCCTTGAGTATGTAATAACATTCATCAGATATATCTCCGCTGTTGTGATATTCCTCTATCTGATAGTCTTCCCATGAAGCCATTTCCTCAATGGTGAATGCTTCTCGTGTGGTTGCCGGGATCGGTTCGGTACCTTCATCGGGTATGCCGTCGCCGTCCTCGTCTACTATCTGTTCAGGAACTTCGATCGGCTTCGGAACAGCCTTTTTCATATCAAAGTTTGTGTTCTTGACCTCATAGCTTACACTATTCTTATCTGCTGCGGGATCGATCCAATACCAGTCATAAGCTACCAGTCCGCCATCTTCAAAGTACTTGATAGCCTTAGATGCATCTTTGGTATTCTGCTTGGTATAACCGCCGATATCAGCAGCCCTGATCGCGGGCGATTTTTGTGTGAGCTGTCCTACAAGTGCAGATTCGGATGTGCCGCCTGCAGTGTCATGCTGTGCAGTAAGCACCTGCTTGCCGTAATTTGAACAAATGATCTGATACAGCGCCTTTGCTCTGTAGTTCGCCTTGGGATTTGAAAGTTTAGCCTGATCAAGGTTTGGATTGAGCACACTTATATCAGAGTTAGCCTCTATAGTGACATAGTCTATATCAACAAGATTGTCGGTTGACTGGATAGATATTTCGTTTATGCCCTTTTCAAGCCATATGTTTTCAAGATTCTTTTCGGAAAAGTTTCCGTCATTTGCAGTACGGAATATCCATACCTCTCTTCCGTTTATGTACAGTCTGCAGTTTACAGCGCTGTCGCTGGCAGTTTGTACAGTAATATTGTAGAACTGGGATTCCGGCAGGTCAAAGCTTAGTGTCCAGTTGTCAAGTGTTGCACCGCTTACATATCCGTCACCCTTAAAGAATGCTCTATCTTTCTTTACTGATGCAGTATCACCTATAAGAGTACCTGATTCAGCCTGATAGGTCTTTTTATATTCTACATAAGGAACGTTGACATTTTCAAAGTTAGTGTCGTTGTAGACAGGCACAGCTTCTTCGTCCTCAGAAGCTGTACCGGCTTCTGAGTCTGCGGATCCTGTACTTTCTGTTTCAGATATACTGCTGCTTGATGATTTTTCATTATTCTTTATCGAATTTCCGCAGGAACTGAGTGCGGTCACCGACATTATGAGCGCTGCTGCAGCGGCAGCGATTCTTTTTGCTACCATACTTTTCTTTCCTTTCCTGTATATCAGCAATCGAGTGCGTATGATGCACCGGCTTTCATTGTAAGTTTTATATGCTCACCTATACGAGTATATTCCGCAGCCGTGCTGTCGCAGGAGATCTTTATATCTCCCGGGCCGCAGTATATATTTGCTTCGGTGTCAATATCTGATCTTAGAAATGCTTTATAATGTAATGTATTATCGAAAGTTGTCCATTCGCAGTCAACAATGATTCCTTTCCGAGCCCTGAGTCCTTTGAAACTGCCGTTTGTCCATTCATCGGGAAGTGCAGGCAGAATGTAAAGTTCATCTCCGCAGCTCTGGATAAGCATCTCGTTGATCCCTGCCGCACCGCCGAAATTTCCGTCTATCTGGAACGGCGGGTGCATATCAAACAGGTTTGAACTTGTCGAGCTTGTAAGAAGAGCTCTTAAATTGTCAAGTGCTTCATTACCATCGTATAGTCTTGCACGGAAATTGATTATCCATGCTCTGGACCATCCGGTATGACCTCCGCCGTTTGCGAGCCTGCGTTCAAGAGTTTTTCGTGCTGCCTGTGCAAGCAGCGGCGTTTTATGCGGTGTTATTCTGTCAGCAGGATAGAGCGCAAACAACTGTGATATGTGTCTGTGTCCCGGTTCAGCTTCGTCATAGTCTTCAGCCCATTCCATTATCTGTCCGTGTTTTCCTATTTCGGGTGCGGGCAATTTTTCACGCATAGCGATCAGTTTGTCTGAAAGCCCATCGTTAATGTCCAGAATTTTGGACGATTCTATCAAAGCGGTAAACAGTTCATAAATGATCTGACTGTCCATTGACGGAGCAATGCAAAGTGTTCCCGAACATCCGTTTTCAAGAATATATGTATTTTCAGGTGATACCGAAGGACAGGTGACAAGCCGTCCCTTATCGTCTTTTATCAGGAAGTCCTCAAAAAACTCTGCGGCTTCACGCATGGTGGGGTACTTCTCACGAAGAAACTCTTTATCAAGAGTATATTTGTAGTGTTCCCATAAATGAAGACAAAGCCATGCAGCTCCCATAGGCCACTGCGTTGCAGGTTTCCATAAGTCCTGGGGAGCAGTATCTCCCCATGCATCTGTATTATGATGACACACGAATCCACGGCAGCCGTACATATCGCGAGCAGTTCTGCGGCCGTTTATACGGATCCTTTCAATGTGGTCAAAGAGAGGCTGTGAAAGTTCTCCGAGACCCCATGTTTCAGCGCCCCAGTAGTTCATTTCTGTATTGATATTGACTGTGAATTTACTGCCCCAGGGCAGATACATATCTTTATTCCAGATACCCTGAAGATTTGCCGGAAGTGTTCCCGGTCTGCTGCAGGATATCAGCAGATATCTGGCAAAATTCCAATATAGAACCGGCAAACTATTGTCGCATTCGCCCGAAGAATATCTTTCAAGGCGTTTGTCGGTAGGAAGTAAGGAGCTTTCTCCGCCGACTTCAAGCGAGCTGCGTCCGTAGAGCTGCTGATAATCACTGATATGATGCTGCTTTATAAGATCATATCCGTACTCTGCCGAAAGCTGTATGTCCTTTTTGGCGAGTTCTTTGTAGTTATCGGAATAAAAGCTTGATCTTGCACTCAGCAGTATGGTTATATCATCGCAGCCTTCACAAATAAGACTGTTACCGAAGTTGTATACTTTACCGCCGGTATTGAGTATCTTTACATATGAAGCAAATGATATACCGTTCTTTGAGCCGCTTCCGCCTGCATAGAATATCTCATTGTCATTGATCGGAGCATTGCAGTCGAAATCTCCATCACGTCCGCCTATACATACCCTTACGTTTATCCCGCCTTTTTGCGAACATGACATATGCAGTGCAAATACACTGTCGGGATAAGAGCATATTGCTTCACGCTCGAATTTCCTGTCATCAATACTGTATGAACAGCTTGATACGGCTTTTTCAAGGTCGAGCGATCTGCTTATATAATCACAGGCATCAGCGTCTGTATGTATGATATTTAATTCACCGAGCGGAGTATAGTGTCTCATGTCAGGAGGCGTTCCGCTGAAAGCGCTGAGAACAAGATCTTCGGCTTCGGGTATTTTTCCTTCCTTCAGCAGACTTCTGACTTTTTCCAGATTTGCAAGTGCTGAAGTGTTTATCCTGTTCATCGGACCGCCTGAAAACAGAGAATCTTCATTCAGCATTATTTTCTCATACAGCGGCTGACCGTAGATCATAGCACCTATCCTGCCGCAGCCGATAGCAAGTGCTTGGTTCCAGTCGTCGGCAGGTGTAGTGTACCACATGAATGACCTGTCATCATATGACATATGTCAAGTCCTCCTTTGGATAAACCTAATCTTATATATTATATCATAACAGGTTGGAAATTGCAATAGTTTTCTTGTTATTTTCGGTTAATTATCACCAACTATTATAATTTATGCACATAAAATGTCGCGGATCTCCGCAGGTCCTGCGGTTTGATGATATGTTGCAGCATGATCGTATTTTTATGTGATATGTATAACGATTTTTGGTGAGATCAAGCTTTGAATATTAATATAAGAAATTCTTAGTATTTTCTTAAAGACTTGCTGAAATATTGACTTTCCGATTTTTGATGTTATAATTATATATAGGATGCAGAAATGCACATATATACTTATAAACTTTTTAACATAAGAGGAGGAAACAAAATGTCAGCAGTGAAGAAAGCGGTCACTACAGTTGCAGTGCTTGCTGTACTTGGCGGCGGCGGTTACTTCGGCTACAGATACTTTAATAAGGACAGCGTACCTGAGGCAGAAGGTACGGTGTTCGTTCAGAAGGTGTCTGAAGTCAACAGCGCCGCAGGTCTTGATCTTAGCGGTATGACCCTTGCGGGTGTTATCGAGGCTCAGAAGACCGAAGATGTAAAATTTGACCGTTCAAAGCAGGTCAAGCAGATATTTGTCAAAGCAGGTGATGAGGTCAAGAAAGGTGATGATCTTTTCTCCTATGATATCGAAGCTATGCAGTATGAGTATGATACTGCAAAGATCGAACTTGAAAGGCTTGAGTATGAAGTAGAAACAAAGAAAAAAGAGCTTGAAGAAAAAGAAAAGCTCACATACCGTGCCACCCGTGAAGAACTCGTTGAACTCGAAGCGGATATCCTTTCGCTCAAGAGCGATGTTGCTACAAGCGAATATAAGGTCAAGACTCAGAAATCGAAAAATAAGAAAATGAAGCAGTCGCTCAAGAACTCAACAGTTACAGCTCCTGTAAGCGGTATTATCAAAGAGGCTGCTGATGTAAATAATCTTGATGAACTTGAAAGTAATATACTTGTTAAGATCTCAAAGGATGACAATTACATCGTAAAGGGAACTGTATCCGAGATGTCGGTGCGTATGCTTCAGAAGGATATGCCTGTCATTATTCGCTCAAGGATCGATGATTCTACATGGAGTGGTGTTATATCAAACATTGATAACAAGCCGAAAAGTGAAAATGAAGACATGGATATGTATTATGATATGATGGGCGGAGAATCAGCAAGCAAGTATAGCTTTACTGTTGAGCCTGAAAATCTTGATGGGCTGCTTCTGGGTCAGCATATCCTCATCGAACCTGATATGGGTCAGGGTGAAATGGAGTCCAAGGAAGGTATATGGCTCTATAGCGATTTCATTTTTGAAGAAGACGGAAAGAGCTATGTATGGGCAGAAAACAGCAAAGAGCGCATGGAAAAGCGTGAGGTCAAGATAGGAAAGACAGATGACCTTATGGGAGACTGCGAGATAATCAGCGGTCTTGACGATGATGATTACATAGCATATCCTATGGGCGATATCCGGGAAGGTATGTCTGCGACCACAAACTACGATGAAGCAGATGTCACGGGTGAAGAAGACATGGCATTTGAGGAAGACGGCATGATGGTTGAAGAGGGCGGCATGGAAATGATGCCTGAGGGCGAAGAAGGCTTTGCCGAAGAGGATCTTGAAGGTGAAATGCCTGAAGAAGATGCTTTCGTTGATGAAGACACCGAAGGTCCGGTGGGTTAAGGCGGTGATCGGATGTCAGATATAATACTTCAGCTTAGAGATGTTGATAAAGCGTATTTCCTTGATAAAACACCCGTGCCCGTGCTGAAGCAGATCAATTTTTCGGTCGAAGATGGTGAGTATGTAGCTATAATGGGGCCGTCCGGTTCTGGAAAATCAACAATGATGAATATAATAGGCTGCCTTGATAAGCAGACGGCCGGTGACTTCATTTTTGACGGTGTTGATGTAGGAAAATGCAAGGACAGACAGCTTTCGGTCATCAGAAATGAAAAGATAGGATTTGTTTTTCAGAATTTCAATCTTCTTCCGAGACAGTCTGCACTTGAAAATGTGGAGCTGCCGCTTCTTTACGCAGGTGTGAAAAAAAGCGAAAGAAAAAAACGTGCTAAGGAAGCGCTTGAAAAAGTAGGACTTTTAGACAGGATAAGCTATAAGCCGACACAGCTTTCGGGCGGACAGAAACAGAGAGTAGCTATAGCCAGGGCGATAGTTAACAAGCCCAGACTGCTTCTTGCTGATG
Source organism: uncultured Ruminococcus sp. (assembly GCA_902797535.1). Classification (GTDB taxonomy): domain Bacteria; phylum Bacillota; class Clostridia; order Oscillospirales; family Ruminococcaceae; genus YE71. The sequence continues at coordinate 8,223 of CADBTD010000198.1, forward strand.
AACCGACAGGTGCACTTGACACTAAGTCGGGTGAGCAGGTGATGCAGATATTCAAGGAATTGAATGATGAGGGCGTTACTGTAGTTATGATCACTCATGCACCTGAAATAGCCGAGCACGCAAAAAGAGTTGTATATATTCGTGATGGCGAGCTGTTTACAAAAGAGGGAGAAAAGCAATGAAAAAGATAATAATAACCATGCTGTGCCTCGCTCTTATAGCAGGCGGCGGTTTTTTTGGTTACAAAAAATATAAGCAAGCGAAAGATGAGAAGAGGATCGTTGATGTAGTTCCTGTATCCCAGCTTTCAGCTGAATATAGTTATTTTGGTTTTATGATGCAGGAAAACAAGACTTTAGATGGTACTGTTATTTCCTCAAATACTCAGTCGATAAGTGTAGATTCGCAGAATGAAGTAAAGAAGGTCCATGTCAAGCTCGGTGATCAGGTGAAAAAAGGCGATCTTCTCATGGAATATGATACGACGCTCCTTAAACTTCAGATAGCTCAGCAGGAAGCCGCTATAGGTGTGAAAAAACAGCAGCTTGAAAAGGCTAAGAAAGAGCTTACAAGAATAAAAAATCTCAGACCAAGTGAGGATAGACCGGCATATTACTATACTCCTCAGATACCTGATGAGCCTGAGGAATCGCTGCCTGATGATCCGGGTGTGTTCATTCCCGAACGTCAGGTATCAACGAACCTTGTTGATTTTTCCGAAGCGGTCGAGGTCGACGATGACGGCACGCTTTACTTTGATGTTTCGCTTGACTGCAATGTATCATCATCTTTTATGGAACAGTTGATCTCATCTCAAAGAAACGCCATGATAAGAGTATGCACAAACAGTCACAGGATACTTTATATATGGCAGCTTGATCATGATGATGAACATATAACCGTACATGACTGGAATGTCAGCAATGGTGTGACTGCTTCCGACGGAATGGTAAGCTATGACGGTTCGGCAAACGGTGAGTGCGGACAGTTCTTTGCATATACAGGTGATATCGATGATGAACCGGATGAAACTGACTATGACGAATTCTATGATGATGAACCGGAAATATATGATTATGAAGAACCTGAATATGATGAAAACGACGAAAACTATATGTATAGCCGCTCCAGGCTTGCTGAAATGGTCATTATGCAGGAAAAGGAAATAAAGGATATCGAATTTGATATCCGTTCGGCTGAACTTGAATATAAGGAAAATTCAAAAAAAGCAAAGGACGGAAAGATCTACGCCAAGATCGATGGTATTGTGTCGAAAATAGGCGATGAAAAGCTTGATGATGGCATGAACGGTTTTGACGAAGATGAGGAATCGGATGAGGAATCCATGGATTATGAGGAAGATTATTCCGAATATGATGATGAAATGTCCGACTTCAATCTTGATCTTGATAAGTCCGGAAAGCAAAAAGGATACATGATCATCAGAAACAATGACTCAACATTAGTTAAGGTCGATGTTTATGAGCTTGATCTTGCCTCAATAAAGAAAGGTGCTATATTGACAGGCACTTCTTTTGAAACAGGTGACTATATAGAAGCCGAAGTTGACAGTATCGAAGATGTTCCGTCATCGTATGAGTGCTATGACTACAGGCTCAATCCCAATAACAGTGTGTACAGCGTTATAGCTCATGTTACAGATGAAGTACAGATCCCTATCGATTCGTATATTGAAATGGAACTTGACAATAACTCTGAAGAAGAGATGATGGCGATGGATTCTGATACGATCTTTATCCCTGTCTGGTATACACATAAGGAGGGCACAAGGTATTATGTCATGAAAAAGGGCAAGAACGGAAGACTTGTCAAGCAGTATGTTGAAGCCGGACAGATCATGTACGATGAAGTCATTGAGATAAAAAAAGGCCTGGATACATCTGATATGATATGCTTCCCTTACGGTAAGGATGTCAAGGAAGGCGTGAAAACAAAGGAGACAGATAAAGTGTTGTCCATTTATAGCGGCGGAGGGGTAGGTTGATAGAACTATGTTAGAAAATATTAGACTATCCTTTCAGGGTATATTCTCACATAAGATCCGTTCATTTCTTACGATGCTCGGAATAATCATAGGTATCGCTGCAATCATAGCAATAGTATCAACGATAAAGGGTACCGATGAACAGATAAAAAATAATCTGATTGGATCGGGCGACAACACTGTAAATATCAAACTGATGAGAGGCGAAATGGATGCCCTTGATTACGGTGAAGTCCCTGATGGAGTTCCTGTCATTACCGATAGGGAAATAGATAAGATACTTGACATAAAAGATGTTACAGGCTGTTCTGCTTATAGAGTCAGAAATTATGTAGAAAGCATTTTCTATAATAATACCATGATAGAAGGCCCGAGCATCTTTGGTGTTGACGAGAACTATTTTGATCTTCTCGGTTATCAGGTAGTGAAAGGAAAGGGCTTTTCAAAAGAAGATTATTCAGGAACAAAAAAAGTATGCCTGATAAATGATTCTATAGCAAAGGTGCTTTTTGGCACTGAAGATCCGGTAGGAAAGATAATAGATATAAAGGGCGATCCGTTTATGGTTGTCGGCATGGTCCAGAGAAATCTTAAGTTTGAACCTGTCATAAACAATATAAATGATTACAAGCTTTATGCAAATACCGATACTTCTGTCATATATATCCCTTCAAATACATGGCCCGTTGTATTTAACTTCGATGTTCCGCAGTGCATAATCGCAAAAGCAAAGGATACGGATAGTATGACAACTGTGGGCAAGGCTGTTGAAGAGGTGCTTAATCAGCGTATCACAGCTGATAAGAGCTCGGGTCTGAAGTATACCAGTGAGGACTTGCTTGAACAGGCAGAGAAGCTTCAGCAGCTCAGCGGTTCGACTAACAAGATGCTTATATGGATAGCAAGCATTTCGCTGCTGGTAGGCGGTATAGGTGTTATGAACATAATGCTTGTATCGGTAACAGAAAGGACCAGGGAGATAGGTCTGAAAAAGGCTCTTGGCGCCAGAAGAGGAAAGATTCTCATGCAGTTTCTTACCGAAGCATCTGTTCTTACAAGCATTGGCGGTGTGATAGGTGTTGGTGTCGGGATAGGACTTGCACAGGTCATCTCAAAAATGGCTGAGGTACCTGTTGCTATATCTACTCCTGCAATTATAGTTTCTGTTGTATTCTCAATGGCTGTCGGTATTATTTTCGGTCTGCTTCCTTCAATTAAGGCTGCAAGGCTCAATCCTATCGACGCTCTGAGATACGAATAATATTTCATCAAACACAAAGCTCCCGCAGCAGATAAAATGCTGCAGGAGCTTTTTTACGTTAGCGGATATTTATCATTTTACCTTAATATTGAAAGGTGAGACGGGAAGCTTGTCAGTATTGAACAGGTCCGGTCCGCACGGGTCATTAAGATAAGCATAGTACACATAGTCGGGCTTTTCACCGCAGGTAAGCGTTATGGTATGTGCGGATGTTCTTACAGCATTAGCTTTGCACCTTTTGCTTTCGTGTACTGTTTCAAAATACTTTGCTGTTTCATTTGAAAGTACGATATCGGGTCCGTCGAATGTAAGGATGACCGAGCCGTCTTTATACTCGGCAGAAATGCAGTGCGAATAGTCCTTTGTCTTTTTGCCGTATACCAGTTTGAGCGTTTCCCATGCCAGCCTTGTTCCGACAGTTTTCTTGTCGGTGGGATGAAGGTCATTTGATTCACCGCAGTCAATATTGACAGTCATAGCTGTACCCGGCACTTCAAGGCATTTTTCCTGAGCAAGTCTAAGGTCAGCCCAATCGGTCATCAGTCCGGCATCAGCTATTTCGGGATCAGCAAAATTGGGGAGCTGCGCAAATATTATGGGAAGATCCTTTCCTGTTCTTGAACGGTACATTTCGGCATATACTTTAAACAGCTCCGGATATCTTTCGTGGCTGCCGACATTTGTTTCACCCTGATACCAAAGGATGCCCTTCACATTTATTCTGAATGAAGGTGAGGTCATCGTGCTGTATTCGGAAAGAGGAAGACTCGGAAGGAAAGTCAGCGAAAGTGAAGGCTCTTTCTGACCGGAAGGGATCGCTGAGTATTCATAGCTTCCGGACAGGTCTATAACTCGGTTGCCAAGCCTCAGACAGTAATTCTTTCCGCTTACAAAGCCGCCTGTTCCTGATTTGACATCTACAGAGATATGTATTGTATTGCTGCCGTGTCTGAGAAGCCCGGCGGGGACTTTGTAAAGCCTCGGAGGATACAGATACGCGGTTTCTCCGACTTTTTCACCGTTTATATAGATCTTGTCGCTGTCTATTATCACACCGAAGATCAGTTCTCCGTCGCATATGTCGCAGTCATTCGGTATTTCAAAAGTGCTTCTGAACCACACTCTTCCACAGAAACCGTTCAGTTTTTCGGTATCTCTGAAATAAAATGGTATATCACATTTTTCGGTGTAGCAGTCAGCACCCGATGCCAGTTTATCTTCAATGCAGTCGCGGGAATCAAGTTCTGCTATCCACTCACCCTCGGCTTTAAGGTCGCCCTCTGTCATGTTTTTCTGATAGTCGGGGTCTGAGAATTTCTTCAGAAGTTCTTCGTATCCGCCGAGTTCTTTGAGCATTTTAGCTGAAAATCTGCTTTCTATGGCAGTTCCGCCCGATGAAGTATCAAGCAGACCTACAGGTACATCAAGAGCGCTTATCAGTTCATGTGCGAACCAATAGCCTGTACCGCTCATTATCATGAGCTGTTCCTTATCATCAGCACAAAGCCATCTGCCTGAACGGAACTCCTTTTCTTCCATTGAACCGTCAAAACACGTTTCAACATTCATTCTGAATGCTCTGATATATGGAGTAAGCTCGTATTCAAAAGGCTTGAACGGAGCATATGTGCGGTACATGGGAAGTTCCATGTTTGACTGTCCTGTTATGTGAAATACTTCTCCGAAAAGAATGTCTTCAGCAGTAAATGTATCATCACAGCAGGTGAATGTGAATGTATAGCTGCTGTATCCTGCGGGATATGCAGGAACGGTCATTTTCCATTCTCCGTCTTCAGCCGCCTTAGCCGTGAATTCAGCGGAATTGCCTTTATTGTCGGTTATTTTAAGGGTAACTGTTTCATTCGGAGCTGCTGTGCCGTAAACGGTGTTTTCTTCTCCGCACTGCAGTACCGCTCTGTCACATATATAACGCATTACAGAAAAATTCATAAAGTTGTCCTCCGAAGATAAATTTGTATGTAACAAGTTTACTACATTCTGTGCAGAATTGCTATGCGAATGTTGCGAAATAAACTTCAAATATTGCGGTTCGGTTACATTTGTATAAGATTTATTGGAATTTTGTAATAATGCTTGAAATCAGTCGATAATTGTGGTATAATAGAACTGAAAGAGAATCAGAGATTTAAAAATACAAGCGGACTTTCGGTCTTATCCGTGCCGAAAGTATTACTATTATCAAATGATCGGGTGCTGAACTTCCCGATTATTGCTGTGAAAACGGATGCGCAAATGTATTGAAAAATGTATAATGATTAGAAATGGGAGCGAACATTTATGATAGTTCATCTTGACGGAGACTTTGAAACAGTTGACTACACTGAGAATCGAAGTGTTCTTTTGTATGACAACATTGAAAATGAAGAATATCCTCTTCACTGGCATAATGCTATAGAAATAATAATGCCGCTCAAAAATCCGTTTATCGCTGTTTGCGACGGTAAGGAATTCTACCTTAATGAGCGCGATATCCTTATAATCCCTGCGGGCTGTATACATTCTCTTAAGGCTCAGCAGGGAAGAAGGCTGATATTTCTCTTTGACAATCGCAGTATAGGTGAAAATCCCGCACTGTCCGAACTGTATGGTATGCTGAGTATGCCTGTTCACATTAACGCTGAATACGACAGTGAGTTTCTTATATCGCTTACGAATATTCTTGCTGATATATATGCTCTGTATTCCGATTTCGGTGAAGTGACCGAGGTATATATCTATATAAAGCTTCTTACTCTGCTGGCAAGGATACGAGAGTATCGTCTTACTGAGGTAAGCCTTGGCGAGGATGAGAAATATGCTGATAAATTCCGCATGATACTCAAGTACATCGAGAATAACTATATGTACGATATAACTCTTGATGACCTTGCTAATCTTGCAGGATACAGTAAGTATCATTTTTCGAGAATATTCAAGAAATACAGCAACACGACATTTATAACCTATCTTAATCAGCGAAGGATCAAAGCAGCTGAACTTCTGCTGCTTGATGACGATATGTCAGTAACAGATGCGGCTATGCAGGTAGGTTTTTCCAGCCTGACAACATTCAATCGTGTGTTCAAGGAGATAAAGGGCTGTACTCCTTCCGAGTTCCGCAAGCTGTACAGAACTGTAAATAATTAAAGTAAATAGTATTTTTCCTTTCGGTTTTGCAAAAAAGGCAGCGTTCGCTATGCGTATATGCGTGCGGACGCTGCTTTTTTATATCCGTTTTGTTATCTGTAATGCTTTATTTATTCTTCGTCGTCTTCGGAATATTCAAGTATATCTCCGGGCTGACAATTCAGCGCCTTGCATATCGCATTCAGCGTTGAGAATCTAACAGCACTTACCTTTCCGGTTTTCAGCTTTGAAAGGTTCACATTGCTTACACCAACAAGCTCACTCAGTTCGTTAAGGCTCATTTTTCTGTCTGCCATAACTCTGTCAAGTCTTAATATTATAGCCATTCTGAATGCCCCCTTTACAGAGTTTCGTCAGATTCCTGCTGAAGCTGACAGCCGTATCTGAATATCACGGTCAGCACAAAGAATAACAATGCCGCGAAAATATAGTTCAGATTTACTTTAAGTACGCCGTTAGTAAGTGAGGATCTGAGGTCAAAAAGGTCTGATGGGGTAATTATCATATAGCAGATATATGAGATGAATGACGGTACTGTCGAAGAAACCGCAAGCAGCAGCGAGATAAGCTTCAGCCTGCTTACAGTTTCAGTTCTGAACGGTGTGCCTTGCTTTACAATCCCGTCAAACAGGCTTTTGCATATCATAAACATTGCCACATATATGAGGTTTTGTATTATACTGGTGAGAATATTTCCGATACCTATATAGTACTCGGGCTCGTGCGATTTTTCAATAGCTGCAATACTTACGCATCTCAGCACTGTCACTGATATGGCTGCTATCGCCATTAATATTGACGCTATAGACGCTTTTTTGCTAAGCTCGGTTATTTTGTCGGTGGTTCTGTTTGTGTCCATTTTAATGTACTCCTTTATTCGCTAAGGTGTTTTTGGGTGCGCTCCCTTGCTTCCATGATCTGAGTATATCACGGAAATTTATGTTTGTCAACTACTATTTAACGATAAACGTTAATTTTTGTATGTTTGTATAAAAACCGTATGCTCATTCTGTTTATTTTTTATATATATTATTTAATGATAAACGTTAAACTGGGGGTATACCTGTGTACTATTGACATACGTTATTCGTGGTGATATAATATGAAAAAGGAGGCATCGGAATGTTAAGATTAAGACCATACAAAAAATGTGATGCAAAATACATAGCAAACTGGATCAAAGATGAAAGAACACTTCATCAGTGGTGCGTTGACAGGTTCCGGTTCCCGCTTACAGGCGAGATGATAGCCGCACACTATGATGAGATGAATGACCGTGATGATTTTTTCGGAATGACGGCATTTGATAATAGCGGTGTTGTCGGACATTTGTTTATTCGTTTTGCTGACAAAGAAAAAAAGACAGCACGTTTCGGATTTGTTATTGTTGATGATGAAAAGCGCGGCAAGGGGCTCGGTAAAGAAATGGTCTCTCTGGCTGTAAAATACAGCTTTGATATATTGAAAGCGGAAAAGGTAACTATGGGAGTTTTTGAAAACAATCTTTCTGCTTATCACTGTTATAAAGCAGCGGTGTTTGAGGATATCATCCTGCCCGAAGATGAGTACTTTGATATAGGCAGCGAAAAGTGGAAATGTCTTGAACTTGAGTACCCATCGTTCAAGTATTACAAGTCCTGACCGGCAGCTGAAGTTTTTTAGGAGGTGCTGATATGTCACAAAAGTTGATCATTGATCGTGAAAAGACCGAAAGGATATATCTTACCTCAAATTACACAGGCGTTGAGGATGAATTCAGCAGCTATTACGGCGGAGACCAGAAATGGTTCGGGAACGAATCGGGTTATGAGCTTATCAAAAAGACCGGCTGCGGGCTTATAGCAATGTCTGATATATCCCTTTATCTCAGACGAGCCGAGGGCAGAGTTGCCCGCACCGATTATCTTTCATTTATCAAGCAGTTCAATGACAGCTTTGTGCATCTGCGAATGAGAAAAGGTTTTCTCGGAAAACGTTTCGGCATGAATAATATTGACGGAAGAACGTCAAGGATATTGAATGCGTATTTCAGAAAGAATTCGCTGCCGTACAAAGCCGTTACAAGACATTCTCCCGACAGCAGACGCGATTTAGAAATAGCTGTTACCGAACGAAAGAGCTATAAGATGATCACAGATTCAATAAAAAATGATCTGCCTGTTATCATAGGCATAGGACCGTCAGACGGAAGCGGTGTTCCTCTCTATACAGAGGAAAAGCTGAAAAGAGGAACTTTTGTTTCCGGAAGCACCACAGAGAATCATTATGTCACAATAACTGGTGTACTGACATATCGTGATGAAGACAAGCTCACTGTACTTTATAAAATATCATCATGGGGAAAAAAATACTATATAAACGCCGACGACCTTTTAGAACACATTACTCGAGAAAAAGGAATAAAGTATATTATAGCACGCATATCCAATAATATGACTATTATAAAACATAAATGAACTGTTGCGGGGAGAATATGGTATGACTGAGCTCAAGTATTTATCATTGCGGGAAAGACCTGAACTGAAAAATCGGGCTGCCGAAAGATTCAGTCTTTGGTGGGGCGTTCCCGAAGCTGAATATCTCAAATGCATGGAAGATTGTCTTTCCGGTGAAACAAATTATAACTGGTATATGTGCCTTGACGGTGAAAGCATAGTTGGCGGGCTTGGGATAATCGACAACGATTTTCATGACCGAAAAGATCTTGCGCCTAATATCTGTGCGGTATATACAGATGAAAAATACCGCCGCACGGGAATAGCGGGAAGGCTCCTTGACCGTGCTGTAAAAGAAATGAAAGCATCCGGCATTTCTCCGATCTACCTTGTAACGGATCATAGTGGTTTCTATGAGCGATATGGCTGGGAATTCTTGTGCATGGTCAATGCTGAAGACGGAATGTCAAAGATGTATATC
>CADBTD010000199.1 GCA_902797535.1 uncultured Ruminococcus sp.
GCTAAACGGTGGGTCTTGTACCATACCTCGTCACTCATCAGCGAGTGCGGCGTGCGTATCCCCACAAACCAGTTCTTCCGTATTTTCGGCAGATAGTTTCCGAGCACTATCATCAGCACCGATATCACGATGCAGGTTATCGATCTTATGTCATTCAGCTTGTCCAGCGCATATAAAAGCATTATCCCCTGCACACAATATAACAGCGCAGTCATTAACACACACATCAGGGTTATCATCTTTTCCGTGTTGCGCTTCTGCATTCTTATGATAATACAGGCGACGACTATGACCGCAGCAAATATCAGCGGCATTCCAAACACCACAAAGGCCTTCGGCTGCGTCTGATTAGGACCGTTCATATCCCAGCCTGTAATCATCCTGTCGGGCAGCTTGTCATATACCGCTGCTCCGGGCACTATCCCAAGAAGGCACAGTACTGCTGCGATGATATCATTCTTCTTCAGATTCTTCATCCGGCTGTCCCTCCTTTTCCGTCCTGTCGGGCGTAAACTGCGACACCCACAGCATTATCTCCTCAAACACCGATGTGTTCAGCGAATAGTATATAAAATTCTTTTCCTTTGTTTCGTATATAAGGTCTGCCTTTTTCAGCTGCTTTAAGTGATAGGAAACGGTAGCACCCGTCATGTCAAACTGTGCCGCTATATCTCCTGCCGAAAGCCTGCCCTTTTTAAGCATTGAGAGTATCTCACGCCTCACAGGGTCAGACAGCGCCTTGAATGTGTCGGGAAACCCCATTTTCCTCTCCTTTCTGCGTAGTAAACAGATATAAGGCACGGGTCTTTCCTGTGCCTTTTTATCCTCAGAACAATCCCGCCCATACGGGTATCATAAAGTCGTATATACCGTGCATGAATATCAGCGACAGCAGGGTAAAGCCCTTTACCTTCTTCCTTGTTATGCAGAAGATAAGTCCTATCACCGTGGTGAATATCACCTGCACTATATTGCCGTTCATTATGTGGTATAAGCCGAACAGCAGCGAAGAACCTATGATAGCTGCGGTCTCTCCGCCTAAGCGTTCTATCCTGCTGAAAAAATATCCTCTGAACAGTATCTCCTCGGCTGCAGCTGTGCCTATGATATAACTCGCAAGCTTATACAGCGCGTTGAAGATATTGCCGTATCCGCCGTTTGTGTATATATACTCCTTGAATCCTGCGGCAAAGGGTATCAGCATCAGCACCACCGACATAAGAAAACCGCACACTATGCCGAGCACTATCTGCCTGCCCGCCTTTTCCTTAGGGGGCAGAAGCTCTTTTATGCTTTCCCTGCGTATCAGCATTATCACCGCAGCAGCCGCAAGCGGTATCCACTGCATGAATACGAACAGCGGTGCCTTTACGGGTATGGGCAGACTGTTCATCGCTCTCATGCTTATCACTGTTACCGCCAAAAGCCCTAAAACAGCTGCCGCTGCCGCCGCAAGCCATATCGATTCTTTTACTTTGCCTTTCATATAAGAAAATCCTCCACAAATATTATACCACAGATCTCCGAAAATGTAAACCCCGCACGCCTTTCCGACGGGTCATTATATCATCTGCCTTTTTGTTATGGGCATAGCCGCCAGTATCAGCACCGCCGAAACAGCCGCTGATATGACTGCCGCCTTTGTATAGTCACCGGGCAAAAGCTCGCCCCTGTAAAGCGGGTTGCTGTCTAAAAGCCGTGTGGGCAGATATTCCTTTGCCTTGCTGTACAGTCCCGCCATCGTCATTGCGATGTACACCGCACCTGTGCCCAGCATCACCTGTGCCCCGCTTGAAGCCAGCGACGAGAAAAAAACTATGCAGCTTATCATCAGCACACCGAACAGCCATATGCAGAAAGCCGCAAAACTCAGCGCCTTTGCTGTATTGTTGTCCCAGTACCATTCCGTATAGAAATATGTCACACCGTAGCACAGCCATGCTCCCGCACTCCATGTGATGAGCATAACAGCCAGCTTTGACAATACCACTGCCTGCCGTGACAGTCCCTTTGTGATAAGGGGCACAAGAGTCCCTCTTGCATACTCAGATGTGTATATCCCGCTCATCATTATGATGACCACTATCAGTGCAGTAGGCATATTCTTTGTAAACTGCGCCCAGGAATCAAGGGCAGTCACTTTTATCTCGCCTACGGTGACCCCCATTTCAGTGAAGTCCTCGGCAGCCATCTTCATAAGTTCGGGTGTCAGCTTTGCCATAGCAGGGCTTAATATCCCCACCACCAGGAATATCCCGAGAATTATCATCATTCTTTTTGTTCTTATCATCTCACGAAGCTCTTTGATGAAAAATGCGGTAAAACCTTTCATTTGCCTACCACCTCCATGAACATATCCTCCAGGTCGGCCTCATGCCTTTCAAGCCGCATCACAGGTATCTGCTGTGCCGCAAGAAACGCCATCAATTCAGCAGCTTTTTTGTCCGAAGCCTTTTTGAATATAAGCCTTCCGCCGCTGTTTTCCATATCGCTGAACGCTTCTAAGACCCTTTCTGCATCCTCGGTCCTCTTCAGCGTAAGCTCAAGGCCCGTGTCGGTCTGCCTTTCGTGTATCTCCTCTATGCTTCCCGAAAATACCGTCCTGCCGCCCTCAAGAAACGCCACGCGCCCGCATATCCTTTCAACGTCCGAAAGTATGTGCGTGGAAAACACCACCGAGGTCTGTTCCTTTGCCGCACTTATTATGTCAAGTATGTCCTTTCTGCCCACAGGGTCGAGCGCCGATGTTGGTTCGTCGCATATCAGCAGCTTAGGGCGGTTTATAAGCGCCTGCGCTATTCCGAGTCGCTGCTTCATTCCCCTTGAATACCCCTTTATGCGGTGCTTCTCCTTGTCAAGTCCCACCAGCTCGAGCAATTCTCCGCAGCGGTTTTTCAGATCATTTCTGCTCATTCCCGTTATCTCTCCGCAAAGCGTCAGATATTCTCTCGCATTCATGTATCCGTAGAATTCGGGCACATCGGGCAGATATCCTATGTATCCGCTTTTCGGCGTTTTTCCATAGCTGACCCTTTCGCCGCAGACCTCTATCTCGCCGCCGTCCGTTTCAAGCAGCCCCAGCACTGCACGCATAGTAGTCGTCTTGCCTGCGCCGTTTCTGCCGATAAACCCGAACACACAGTTCTCGGGCACCGAAAAGCTCACACCGTCAAGCACCTTTTTGCTCCCGAAGCTCTTTTTTATTTCTTTTACTTCAAGAACGTTCATATTCCGTCACTCCTCTTCCTTGCCTATCGCAAAATACAATACAGGCCCTATGAACTGCATACCCACCAGCGCCACAATAAGCCATAAAGCACGGCTGCCGTGTTTGTAGCTGTCATGCCTCATTATGTGGAATATCGTGTATCCAAGCAATGAAAACTGTGCTATAACCAGCGGTATCAAAAGCGGTAAGTATTCCTTTAACTCTGTCATATCCATATTTATGCCTCCTTGAAAAAGCTGTTTCATTGTCTGAGCTATTTAGAAAATTTTCAATTTAGAAGATTTTCTAAATAGATTATAGCACTGCCGCTTCCTCTTGTCAAGACCTATTTAGAAATTTTTCTAAATTCGTCACTGTGCATAAAAAATCCCCCGAAACAGCTTCGGGGGAAGAGGTTATTACTTCTTTGTCACAGGTAAACGGATAACCGTTTTCAGCTTTTCGGGTGCAGTGCGCCTTGCATCGGAAAGATATATCTCATGATGCCTGCGTATCTCCGAAATGTCAGTTACATAGCCGTTTTCTTCCATAAAAGCGTGCATAAGCTCTATGGTCTTCGGCTCGTCGTCATATGACCCTATGTGCATACACTGCACGCAAAGTCCCTCATCATAGCTGAAAAACTCCACTGCGGAAAAGTCGGTCTTCTTCTTTTTCGCCGCCTCTTCCTTAGCTTTTTCAAAGTCCTCTTTATTCACAAAATCCGGCAGACGTATCATCGAGATCCACCTGAATCTCTCCTTGTGAGCATAGTCTATGCCGCTTTTTGAGTCGGCACCGTCCTGCTCCCACAGTCCTTCAAGCGGCGGAACTACAAAGTCAAAGTAACCATCGGGCTGATGTCCGCCCTTTTTGCTCATCTTTATGGTGTATTCTATCCCGTAGAGAAGACCTATCGCCTTCTGATAATCGCCGTTCTCATCGTTGGGGTCACCCGAACCGCTTACTGCCGCAAAGCTCATCACGGGCACTGTTACAAGTGCCGGTCTTTCGGGCGGCAGATAAAATTCCCTGAACTCCTTTTTATAGTCAAAAGCCATTACTGACGTTCCTTTCTGTATGTTTTTTTCTGCATATCCCATGTTTCTGTATATGGTATCTCATTCTCGTATATCCATGATCTTATCAGCAAAGGCGTGATCTCAAGCACCCTTTCCTCGGGAAGTGCCGACCAGCGCTTTACTGCGTCGGGAAAGTGCTTGCTCATGCTGTCCATAAAATAGGACAGTTCTGTCGGCTCTCCGATGTCCCTGCATATCCCCTCTATGCTGTATTTCCCAAAGCATAAAGCCACTCTCGGCTGAGCCTTGATCTGACGGTATTTCAGGTATTCCGTGCTTGTCTGACAGTAAAATCTGCCATCCGAAACGATCACGCTCATGCTTCGGGAAGTGACCCTGTTATCCGCACAGGTCGAAAGCACCATCACGCCGCTTTCGCCTATATCTTTCCATAGCCTTTCAAATTCGTCCATAGTGTCTGTTCTCCTTTGTTTTCGGGCATTTCAGCGCTTTCCCGTCCTTATGAACGCTATCAGCGCCTCTGTATCGTCAAAGTCGTCATAGTCCCCGATAATGCCCTCGCGGTGATACACCACGCCGTTTCTTTCGTTGCGCTCAAGGCAGCCGAGCAGCTCACTTTCACCGTATCTCCGTGCAAATTCGGTGAATCCCAGCGGCTTTATCTTCGAGAACATACCCTCTTTGCAGTCTTTTTCGCAGTCATAGCAATGTGACAGACCCTTTTCTGCCGAGCATTTTCTGTTGAAGCACCACTGTGTACCGGGACATCCGCCCGAATCGCAGCCGCCGCAGCGGTCGTTTTCACTGCACAGGCAGCAGGCAAGTCCGCACCTTGCTATGCCGAGTTCACGTTTCATATAGTCCTCCTTATCCACAGGGTCACCTGACCCTGCTAACGAGATCAATACTTGACTTTTGTTATGATTTGCTGCACGTTTATGTGCATCAGATATGCTAAAAAATATATCAGCCTGATATATAATAATGTATCAGTCTGATATATGAATATGTATCAGTCTGATATATTCCTACCTATCAGGCTGATATATCCAGACCTATCAGGCTGATATATATTCAGCCGACTTTTTTGATATGTGCTCTCAGTTTTTTGAGCGCCCAGTCATAGTGTGATGACATACTGCTGATGAAGTAACTTCCCAGGGCGTTGTTTCCTGTCCAGGGAAAATGCCCCCTTGTGAAAAGCTCATCATTTGTAAAGCTCTCGGCAAGTACAGTTACATCCCTGTGGGACTTTTCAAGCATGGCTCTTGCCTCTGAAAGTGCAGTATTACGGTGCTTTTCCCAAAAAGCCATGTTCATGTCGCCATATGTTTTCCAGTTGTACGGCTCGGGGATAAACGGTTTGTTTTCGCCGTTTTGGTTGGCTTTCACCCAATTCAGCATCAGCTGATGCCACTCATACAGGTGTATGAACACATCCCGAAGATCTTTGTCACGTTTCCAGTGGGCTTCTTTCTTGCTTTTCTCGCCAGTAAAGTCAAATGGCTTTACAAGTGCTGCTTCACTCATGCTGTCGGCTGTTTTCATCAGCTTTGCAAAGTTCTCCTCAGACAGCGTTATCAGGTCGTTTTTGTTCGTTGGTCTTGGCATATTAAGCACCTCATTTCTTTGTCTTTTTCTTCTTCTCGGGCAGCTGAGGGTACATTTCGGTCACAAGCCGCTGCAGGAATCCGCTGTCTTCTGCATTATCCACAAGAAGCATTGGTTTTGCGCCGTCATATGGCGTTTCCAACGGCGCATCGGGCATGAGTGCTTCTGCCGCAGGAACAGTCTTTACGAGGAATCTGTCGTCATAGATACCGCCGAATATCCTGCCTTTATAGTAGAGTATATATTCGCCCATCATGGCCTTATGTGTCACATCTTCAAGCAGTGAGAGCTGTCCGAGAATGTAGTCAAGATATTCCTTTTTCGATGCCATATCTATTCCTCCGTTTTGCCGCAGTATGCCACCGCATCTGCCTGAAAATGCAGGCCTTCGGAACCGCCTATGTGTGCAAAGTCGGTCTGTATTGACTTGCGCACGGGGTATTTTCCGCAGAATCGTTCTTTTATTACCTTTTCCATAACGGGGATATTCCAGGGGTCTCTGAAAAGGCAGTCCATCTGCACCACATTTTCAAGGGTCAGACCGAACATGGCAAGTCTGTTTTCCATCTGGTCGAAAGCGCCGTTTATCTGTTCTTCGACAGTACCGCCTATATTGCCGACGCAGTAGCTGAGAAAGCAGTAATCGCCTGCCTTGATTATGCCCGAATGCGCCCATTCCTCGCTTATGTCTTTTCTTATTATACCGCTCATAGTTACTCCTTATTTTATGCCGATGTAAATGTGTACTTCGCAGTTTTCGGGGTCGGCATTCTGATACTCCTCAAAGTCGCAGACGTAAGTCCTGTCAAGGGGCATCTGCCACAGTTTCTGCCAGAATTCGCCCACAACTGTGTGCATATTTCCGCACACCGTGAATCTTGCGTATCTGCCTGCGGGTATCTTTCTGACCTCGAAAGCATCGGGGACACTGCCGTTTACGGCACATCCTGTCATGAAGGTATAGTCGCCTTTTTCATCGCTTTCGTAGTCGGTATAGATGCCGAGAGTCTTGCCGTTTGTCTTGCAGGGGAGTGCGGGATAGCCTTCCGGGGAAAAGAATCTCTGCCACAGACCGCCTATAACTGCGCCCATATCGGGTGAAAGGTTGTTTGTGCGGGCGGTGAAGCCTGCAATAGTCATTTCTTCAAGCTGAATGATCTCATATTCCATTGAACATACCTGCTTTCTTTTGTTTTGGTAAGTCAATTGTACCACACAAAAGGTGACATCAGTATGTCATGTTTTGTAGATGTCAGAAATTTTTTTTACGAACCCGGCAAATTCCTGTCTGTACTCTTCGGGGGAGAGTATCTCGGCGTTTGTGCCGAAGGTAAGTATATAAGAATAAAGCGACTCCCTATCCGACCAGGTGAAGTCTATTATCATATTTCCGCTGCTGTCATATAAGGGGTAGTCTGCACCGAATTCATCTATTATCCGCCATTTTACCTCACTGCCGAATCTTACCCTGACTTTTATCTCGCCTTTGGTATGGCGCAGTTTATCGCCGGTATAAAGCGGGACATCCCTGTCGGCGCACTGTTCATCTGTAAGGACAAGTTCGGTGATCCTGCCGAGCTTGAACATACGGTAGTCTTTTCTGTCGGTGCAGTAGCCCCAAACATACCATGATGACCACTGGTAAACAAGGTGATACGGTTCTAATCTGCGGGTACTTTCACCGCTGGGGGAGAAGTATCTGAAAGAAATGATACGGTGAAGTCCGATAGCTTTTTTTATAAGTTCTATCTTGTCTGCAACGGTGGATTTATCCCAGTTTGAAAGGTCTATGAGTATATGGCTGTCAGCAGTGAAGGTATCGGTGTTCTCGGCGGATATCTTGTCCATAAGCTGTCGGTATCTGCTCGTGCCGCTTACGCTGTCAAGGCTTTGCAGTCCCGAAAGTATAGCCTGCATATCCTCTGAGGAAAGCAGTGTGCGGTCTACCCGATAGCCCTCCATTATGGAGATGCCGCCGCCTTTGCCCTGTTCGGAGACTATGGGTATGCCTGCCATTGAAATAGCGTCGATATCACGCAGTATAGTCCTTTTTGATACCTCAAACTTATCCGCAAGCTCGGCCGCCGTGACCTTATCTCTTTGCAGGAGTATGGACAGTATCCCTATCAGCCTGTCAATTTTCATGGCTCTCACCTCTTTTAGATGATTATAGCAGACTAAAGAAGATGTGTCAATAAAAAATCCCGAAAGCGTGAAATGCCTTCGGGAAAAATGTGCAAAAATTCAAAAGAACAGTCCTGCAAGGAATGCCGCAAGTGACGCTGCGGAAGCGACGGCTATCAGCGGAAGTCCGAAAAATGCCAGCAGAAGCGCTGTTACCGTGCCTGCGGCGGCTGTGACTGTGTTCCCTGTGCTGTAGAAAATGGCGGGGAAGGTCATGGCGCTCAGCACCGCATAGGGCACATAGTAGAGAAAGCTCTTTAGAAAGCGTGAGCGTATCTTTTTTCTGAAAACTGTAAAGGGCAGGGCTCTTATAAGGTATGTGACCCCTGCCATGACGATAATATAAACAGCTGTACTCATTCGGCGGCCTCCTCGTTTTCGGCGGTGTCATCGTCATCCTTCGGGAATATCAGAGCACCGAGCACTGATGCGGCGGCGGCGCAGATTATCACCGAAAAGCCGCCCGAAAGGTTAGGGATGAGATATCTGAAGCCGACGCTGAAAGCGGCAGCTGTGCAGACTACCGCAAGGACGCTTTTGTGTTTTTTGGACGGGGGAACGATTATAGCTATGAACATCCCGTACAGCATAAGACCCAGTGCCGCCGTGACAGATCTCGGCAGTATCTCGCCCATAAGTGCGCCGAGGAACGTTCCCAGCACCCACCCCAATGTGGATATGGCTATAACGCCGTACATATATGCAGGAACGATATTTCCCGGCTGACAGCTGCACACTGCGAATATCTCATCGGTGATGCCGTAGGCGGCGAGCAGGCGGTGAGGCAGAGTGAAGCTCTTATCGAGTTTCTGGGACAGTGACAGTGCCATAAGGGCATATCTGAGGTTTATGACGAACTGTACGAGAGCCATTTCGGCGAGAGTGCCTCCTGCGGCGATTATATTGATGCCTGCCGCCTGACCTGCCGATGTAAGGTTAGTGAGCGATATCACAGAGGCATCGGTAACAGACAGGCCGCTTCGCACGGCGGCTATACCGAAGCCGAAGGACACAGACAGATAGCCGAGCCCTATAGGTATACCATGAACAAGGCCCCGAAGGAACGGTCTTTTGGCAGTTCTGCGGTCAGAGCCTGTGCTCTTAGTTTCTTTCATTGCTTTTCCCCCTGATACAGATTAGTGACATAAATTATATTATAGCATATTATTCGGCAAAAGTAAAGATATCGTGTGACAAAAAATGCAGGAGGCAGCTGTGTGAACCGATAGGGAAGTTCGGCGGACTGTCTGCATGGTCAAAGTGGCGGGGGATCTTTCTCTGCAAAGTAAAGTGCGGATGTTTAAATATTTATCATTCTCTTGAAAAATAAGATATTTTCTGATATAATCAATATAGATATCATTGGAAGCACAGCTTTGAATAAAATAAATATCCCGAAACAGGAGGAATGCATAATGGACACAAAAACATTCAGAATGTATGAATATCCGCC
>CADBTD010000200.1 GCA_902797535.1 uncultured Ruminococcus sp.
CGTGGTCACTATGGTATGCACCAAGACCTTTATCCGCGAAAAGACCGACATAGGCATATTCAAGGCTATGGGATTCACCTCAAATTCTTTAAGACTTCAGTTTGCCGTAAGGTTCCTTATAGTTGCGGTGCTGGGTATAAGCATAGGCACTGCGGCAAGCTTCTGTTTCTCTGAAAAGCTCGCTACTCTTATGCTTCGCAGCATGGGTATCGCAAACTTCGTTATAGAGTACAGGTTCATGACGGTAGCCTTGCCGATACTGGCAGTGGCGTTAAGCTATTTTCTGTTTGCATTCATTACAGCATCAAGGACAAAGCGCATAGAGGTGCGTACACTTATAACCGAATAAAAAATGCAAAACGGCAGATGCTCTCAAAAATAAGAGCAGTCTGCCGTTTCGTTATGTTATGAAAACTATGACAAGCTGTATTATATAGTATGGGCTGTCAGATGTCTGCGGTATCTATCGAATTTATCTTCCAGCCGCCTTCCGCACTTACTATCGTCAGCTTTGTTGTTGCCTGAGGATAATACGGCTCATGTTCGAGCACAGCGGAAAAAGAGTTGTCGTCTATCTCGTGTATCTCTATAAGCTTTCCCGTGAGAAAGCCCATACTTCCTTTAGTGCGGGATATATCGACATAAAGATTTCCGTTTCTTTCAAAGAAAAGCGGGTCTGAGCAGTCTATGACATTCGGATAGCGTGATTTTATAGCGTCATCGGTGAGAGCACTGTGCATGAAGCTGCGGATATCGTCGACCGAATCAAAGCGGCTGTCGTTGACAAGCGCAGCTTTGACCTTGCCTGTTTCGGGGTCTGATATCGGGTCTGTCCACAGGTCATAGCCTGCACCTGTGCCTGCACTCAGCTGTTCGATGCTGTCGAGCTTTGAGACCAGTTGAGAGGTTACCATACGGTATTCTTCGGTCCTTGAATCCTTGACATTGGTCATTTTGCGTATGCTGTCTGCTTCGCTGTTTATTATTTCCGAAAGTGCGGTGTCATCATCTGTCGGTGCACCGCACGCAGCAAGCCCCGAAGCCGCCATTATAAGTATTGCTGTAAATGCAGATATAAGTATTATCCTACAGTTTTTTATCCTCAGTCGTTTCATACTTGTCACCTTCCGATGTGATTGTATTTTGTCTTTACGAAACAGGATCTATGACAGATCCGTTTCCGCTTATTATAATTTTACGCCGGATCCGCCGGGATCGTTGCCTGAAAATGATGTGAAGGACACCCTGAATGAAAATGTGTCTGCATCTGTCACTTTTATGTTCTCATCTGTGCGGTGGATCTTGTAATAGTCATCAAATACCTGCATGATGCCTGTGCGGCGGCGATCACGGCTGCAAATTTAGTATTTTTCTTCATCATGTTATCTCCTGTGATGTGTTCTTATAATTTTATCCTTATCCTTTTACCATTCATGCTGTTAAATCAACTCAGTATAGTCCATCTTGTTATCTTCCATGTTCCGTTGTCAAGCTCTGCGTAGATCTGCCATGTTGATTCGCTTCCGTTACTTAATGCCAGTATGACTTTGAAATTGAACGAAGTTTCTGTTATGTCATCTATATCGGTAGCATAGCTTATATTATACGGGGAATTTCTGTTTATATAGTGGCTGAGAGAGAAGTAGCAGTTATCGCCGTTGTAATAGAACAGAGGATAGTTGCCGGTAGAGCTCAGCTGTGTTGAAAGGACCTCTTCGGTAAAGCTGTCGCTGAAAAGCGCTCTTGCATCGTCGGAGTTTCTTATCTGCTGGTCTGTTATCCTGAGATAACACGGGTCTACATCGTAGTTCTGGTATGTTCTTGCATCCTCCATAGTCATATCGGCGGGAACAAAACCTTCATCCGTCATGTGCCAGATAACACTTTCATCACATTCTATACTGCATCCCTGCGTAAACAGCAGCAGAGCATTGAGGCGTACCATCAGAGCATTAGTGATGGTCCCGTAATCGTTACCGTAAATAAGCGTATTTCCGTTTTCGTCCGATGCAGATGTTACGGTAGTTACTGATGTTTCGGACGCCGTCGGTGATGTAACGGGAGCTGCTGTAGTGGCAGATGTTTCTTCACTGTCAGGTGATGAGGGTGAGATCGTCGGCGCTTCGGGGACATTCTCGTCAGGGGCATTTGTCAAGACAGTGGTCACATCAGTGCCTGCGCTTGCGGCATGGCTGCCTTGTTCATCAGATGATGAATATGCTGACAGAGGCGTGGAGCTTGCCGAAGAAAGTGTATCATTTGGCTTTATGCTGTCTAACTTGTTGTTCTGCATCAGGAATACCCCCGACAGACCTATGACGAGCATAAG
>CADBTD010000201.1 GCA_902797535.1 uncultured Ruminococcus sp.
CTCTCCTTACTTTATCAGACTGTCCTCAACTATATCAAAGTAGTCCTTTGAATCCCATTTTCTGCGGGTCTGTTCGTCAACGTCATGGGGTATCTCATCACCGAGAAGCGCTCCGAGCTGGCCGTCAGACCTTGCGATTATCCAGTACACTGCCGCCAGCACCTGTTCGGGTACGAATCTTGCAAGAACTCCCTTAAGCACATATCCCATAGCCGAGCAGGCAAAGAAATGCACGTTCCTGAAATTCTGGTCAAGAAGCGTTACAGCGTTCGACTTGCCGTTTGCTTTAAGGAACTCTCTGCAAAGCATATCCATAGTGTCGTACCTGTCTGTGTATACCGAAGGCTTTTCTCTCATAAGAAGGTCAGCCGCAGGCATACCTATGCGTCCCCTTAGCGCAGGTGTGTCAGCCTTATTTATACATACCGCAACGGGTATGCTGTACTTTTTGCCGTCCTTAGGCATATCGGGGAGTTTTTCCAGCGTTTCGAGGAATATCTCGGTCAGCTTGTTCAGGTCCATTGTTCCGACCCTCATTCCGCCTGTGCCGCCGCCCTCATCTATGACAGCCTGCATGGAGTACGGGTCTATTACGAATATTACGCCCTCGCTGAACGTAAAATGTTTCAGGCGTTCCTGTGCATTCGACTGTTCAAATACCTCACCGGGCATATCGTATATATGCAGCTGACGGGGCACGTCGAGCCGTTTGTTCTTTATAATGAAGTTGAATGACGTTACATCATACTCTCTGCCGGGGCGTGTTTCTGTGACAACACGTTTGCCGAGGAAGCAGCTGCGTATCTCTTCAAATTCGTTCTCGGCTTCTTTTGACGGCAGCTTTACATCAAGCTGTCTGAGTGTAGCCTCGTCATTGAGGAACTGATACAGGAAAGCCGTCTTGAACGTGGTCTTGCCTGCATTTACGCCGCCGATAAGCGGTATTCCGAGCTGTCTTGACACACCGGAGTTATCTGCGTGACCGCAGTACGGACAAGCAGCTTCAAGTTCGCCTCGTATGACGCCGTCAGCAGTCTTGCCGTGTGCCGTTGCGGGCAGAGTGTAAAGACATCCGCACCTGCGGCTGAATATACCGAACTCTCCGGGGCGCAGTTTTTTATGTGCTATGCCGCATTCGGGGCAGAAATAAACGGGGAACGAGTATTCCTCCTTGCAGAAGTCGCAGCGGTATGTAACTTTCTTTGACGCAAAGCTTATCCTCTCCGCCGAAAGCACTGCAAAATAGAACACCTTGTACAAAAGCTGTATGATAATGCTTGCTGCCAGCACCATAGCGCTCAGCACTGCCGATACCACACTGCCGAAGATAAGCAGCGCAAGCATTGAGAAAACGTTCATTAGCGCGCTCAGTGCCTTGCGGATGATGCCGCGCGATTCTGCCATTCTTGTTATGAACAGCTTCAGATGTTCACCTATATTTGCCCATGTGCCTTTCAGCACACCGATAACATCTTTTCTCATAGGGCCGTTGAAATAGCTGTGAGGCGCTATATCCTCATAGTATACAAGACTGCCGTCTTCGTTTTTATGACTCAGGCCCTTACGGTAAAGAGGTGTTGTATTTGCGGTCTTCCTTGCCGTGTTTACGTTAAATACTGCCGTAAAAAAGCTCTTGAACGCAAAGAACACGCCAAGCACCGAGCCTATTACTCCGACAGCTATCAGTATGAACGTAAAAACGCTTACCGCCGCCGACACCAGCTTTGAGAACACCGTGATAAGCACTTCAAGCAGAGTAAGTATCACTACTACGAATATTATGGCACCTAAGCATCCGCCGCCATCGGTATTATTGCGTTCGTTCATCCCCTGATGTCACCTCTTTTCGCATTTTTGGCGCAGTTTCGCCAAAAACGAAGCCTCACACACATCATTGTATCATAATATTAACTTTTTGTCAACATTTTTCACCTTGTAATATGGTACTATTACCTTCTCTTGCCGTATTGATTCCGCCTTATTGACAAAAACGTCGTTTTATAGTAGAATAATAAGTGTATGACCATAAACGGAGGCGATATACATGACACATAGTTTTACAGATATGATAAAGAAAACAGCCGCCGTGATATCAGCGGCAGCGATAACTGCTTTTACAGCGCTCCCTGTGTCAGCCGAACAGCCGGAACAGCCCGAAAACGACCCGGCCTACTATGTTCAGGTCAGCGACCCGCCCCATGTAGTATTTCTCGGCGACTCTATAACCGCAGGCTACGGCCTTGACGGCTACTCACCCGATGACCTGTATCACTGTGATTCCTATGCAAATATACTTTCGCGCACTTTCGGAGAAACTCTGCCCGAAAAAGCAGGTTTTACCGCAGTAAACAAAGCAAAGGACGGCACCACCTCAGAGGGTATGCTGAACAAGCTGCGCAGCGGTGACCTTGACGAAGATTTAGGCAGTGCAGACGCAGTTATAATGTCCATAGGCGGAAATGACCTGCTCGACACTTTTCTTGAGCTTTTCGGAAAAGATGACGGAGTAAGCGGCACTGTCAGCAGAGTTCTGTCACTCAGCCGTGACCTTGACGAAAAACTGAAGGGCTTTGAAAAGAATCTTCCCCTTATCGCAAACGAGCTGCATATGCGTGCAGACGGCGCAAAAATATTCGTCCAGACGCTGTATAATCCTATGGAATCCACTGCTATCAGCAAGCTCAATGAAATGAGCGATGAAAAAATAGACAAGCTGAACAGCATAATCCGTGACTGTTCAAGGGACGGCACAATGTACACGGTAGTAGATATCGCAGGTCCGTTTGAGGGCAGATCAGAGCAGCTCACCAACATAGACAAATACGATATCCACCCGAATGCAGAGGGTCATGCCGAGATAGCAAAGCTGATGCTCACAGCTGTTGAAAGTACGGAATACAGCTACTATGATGTGGAAGCCGCCCTGCGTGCAAAGATAGAAGAACTTGAAGCATCTATGTCCGAACAGGATGAAAAGATATCTCAGCTCACTGCAGAACTTGAAAAAACAGAGCTTGAAAGACTTCGTGCCGAAAACAAAAGCCGCAGTATCTCGATAGCCCTTATCTGTACGGGTGCTGTGCTGCTGCTCACAGCGATATCATGGCTTACCGTCGGTCTTATCGGACGGAAAAAGAAAAACAGCCGCTGAACTGCCGCGGCATCTGAAAGGATTGACTTATGAAAACATACCTTGTGGATTTTGAAAATGTTAAATCTAAAGGACTTACAGGTATCGACCGTCTTACCGAAGACGATCATGTTATAATATTCTACAGCGAGAATTCGGATACCATAAGCTTTGAGATGCACTGCCTTGTCATGAAGGCAAAAGCATCGGTAGATTATATGAAAGTCCGTGTCGGCGGCAAAAATGCCCTGGATTTCCAGCTTTCCACTCTTCTCGGATACCTTGTTGCCAAGGGTGACAATACACACCTTTTTATAATATCCAATGACAAAGGCTTTGACAAACTGCACGATTTCTGGGAAAACACCTTTCTTGACGGGCCTGCCTGCACGGTATTCCGCACAGTAAACATCAATGCTGCGGTAAATCTTGCTGCATCGGGCAAAAAACGCCCCGTATACGAAGCCGGACCGGAAACAGAAACGGCATCTTCTGCCGAAGAGATCTCCGAAGCGGCAGAAGAACAGGCTGTTGAAGTTGAGATAGTAAGACCCGAGGAAACAGATGAGGTCAGCGAGACCGTAGAAGTGCCAAAGACTGTTATATACAGCATGGTAGGTTCTGATGATCTTGAGGAGCATATCGCTCCCAAGCCCGCCAAAAAAACCGAAGAAAAGAAAACGGAAAAGGCCGAAAAGAAAAAGGCTGAAAAACCGGCGGAAAAGAAAGAAACAAAGCCGAAAAAGGATCAGTCAGCCAAAAAGAATGCGGCTGCAAAGCCCGAAAAACAGGCTGAAAGATCTGCGGCTGCCAAAAAGGATACTGATAAAAAGCCAATTACCGCAAAGGAGGCTGAGGAACAGATGTGGATGATACTTCCCGAAGAACTGCATCCCATTATCGGTGCCGATGAAAAGACTGTCACTGACAGCAGTGAAATAATAGCAAAATATCTCTCCGATCCCATTTCAGAGGATAAGCACAGGATGCTCGCAGAATTTATGCCGGGCGTACCCGACGAAGACATAGACAAAGTGCGTGAGCTTCTCGTCAGCTCAGACTGCAAGCTCGAGGTGCATAATCTTCTTATGAAAAACTTCGACAATGAGACCTCAACGCGCTACTACAATCTTATAAAGAAAAGCTATTTCTTCCTGAAGCAGGTATTGCCGGATAATCCCCCCGAGATAGTCGCAAAGTACATAAAAGACAAGGACAAGAACAAAGGCGGAAGAAAGACCAATGCACGAAAACTTGAGGAAGCAGGCGGCATTCTTCCGGATACATCCGCACCCGAGCCTATAAAGATAACTCCTGCGATGAAGAAGAAACTTCACGAGCTGCTTGACGATACCGCAACGCCCGATGAATTTTCGGGGGTGATATCGCTGATGAACACTTCAGGTACAAGCCAGCAGCTTTACATAAATCTTATGCAGCGATTCAGCAGGGCAAGAGGGCGCGAGCTCTACAGAGTTGTAAAGGACACTTTTGCAGGATTCCTTGCTGATGCATCCTCGGAAACGGACAAGGAAAAAAAGCTCACACGAAAAGCCCACAAAGTTGACAGCAAGCCAAAGCACAGCAATGTCAAGCAGTCTGATGTTCAGATACAGGACGGTGAAAAGCGTCTTCATGAGCTTGCCGACCCCATCATCAGTCCAGAACACTTCAACAGTGTTTATGAGACCGTGCTTGAAGCCAACACCGTACACCGCCTTTATCTCGGGCTTATACGCAAGCTCGGCAGAGGTATCGGCACACAGGTATACTCGGCTATAAAGCAGGAACATGAAGCAATTAAATCAGCACTCAGCAAGGCGGAATAACAATGAACGGATTTGTAATAGCCTCGGATATCCACGGCTCGGCGCTGTGGTGCGAAAGGCTCATAGAAAAAATAAACAGCATCGCGCCCGAAAAAGTGATACTTCTCGGTGATATACTCTATCACGGTCCGAGAAATGATCTTCCTGATGAATATGCACCGAAAAAGGTCATATCTCTTCTTGCTCCGCTGTCGGATAAGATCATCTGCGTAAGGGGCAACTGCGATACAGAAGTAGACCAGATGGTGCTCGACTTTCCGATACTCAGCGACAGCGCATATATCTGCGCTTTCGGACAGACGGTGTTCGCCACACACGGACATATTTTCAGCCCCGATTCACCGCCGAAGCTCGCTGACGGAGATATACTTCTTTACGGACACACCCACGTCCCTCAGGACGAGGTCATGGACATAGGAGGAAAGCATATACGGTGTATCAATCCGGGGTCGGTTTCCATACCGAAAAACGGCTCGGCGCACCGTGCCCTGCACTGGCATGACGGCGTTTTTGATGAAATTCTGCTGTAATACCGCACATTTGTGATATTATTTCACCGCTCCCGTAACAATTTATTCCAATTGTTCAAAAAACGGGTGCGGTGATTTTGGTTTACATGATAATTTGATGAATTTTAAAAATATGGGTTGCAATTTCCCGAAAAATGTGATATGATATTACCATGAGTATTCATGCCTTTCGGTCACCGTGCGCTGAAAAGCCTGTGGCGGGGGGCTTTTTTCCCCTTGATAAGGGTATATATTGATATTAATAAGGATAAAATGAAAGGATATGATCTGATTGAATACAAAAAACTGCCCCTTCTGCGGCAAAGAGATATCTGACGAGGCTATAATCTGCAAACACTGCCACCGTCTGCTCATAGATGAAAACGGCAAGGATATACTTCCAGGTGCTGCTGAGGATACTATCCCCGCAGCGGGTCAGAGCGCCCCGGAAGAACCTCAGGAGGATAAGACCAGAGTATTCAGCAAGGACGAGCTTCTCCGTGCCATGAACGAGCCTGAAGAAGCTGCAGAGCAGGAGCAGTACGAAGCTCCCGGTGAAGAGGATCCCTCCGCTGTAGGCGAGGACTATTATTACGAAAATGAACCCGATGCAGGCTATCCTGCCGAAGAAGAATATTACGAAGACAATGCATATACCGAAGGCTACTATGACGAGAACGACCCCAACGGCGCTCCCGCTCCCCTTTCCGATGAGGAATTCTTCCGTGAATTCGGCATGAGAAAGTCAGATATGCGTCAGCCTGCTTCCGACGAATATGACCCCAAGAGAACTTTCGCAGTTACCGCCATAATCACTTTCGGCATACTGGTCGTTGTGGTAGGCG
Organism: uncultured Ruminococcus sp.; assembly: GCA_902797535.1. Taxonomy (GTDB): domain Bacteria; phylum Bacillota; class Clostridia; order Oscillospirales; family Ruminococcaceae; genus YE71. The sequence continues at coordinate 6,314 of CADBTD010000201.1, forward strand.
CAGTTATAGTCGGCTCAAAGCTCTTTGATATGAAGGACGCAGTAAAGACTGACTCACAGCCCAAGGTGACACAGCAGGAAGCTCCTCAGGAAACAGCTCCCACAGAGCCTGCTCCCACCGAAACTGTGACAGATGACCCGAACTTTGTTCCCGCCGTTACTGACGACACCCTTTCGGAAAGCCCAGAGGTAATAGGAAATTCGTCCCTTACCGACCCTGCCTCCACTACAGACCCCTCGGTAGTAGTGGTAACTCCTACCGACTCCACAAGCACTCAGAGCACCTCTGATACAAGTTCAAACGATCCGCTCAGCGTTGTTCCCGGACAGGACAGCTCAGCATCAGATACATCCTCTGCTCTGCCTACAGGTGAAGGCGCACCTTCCTTTGCACCTTCCGGCAACTACTACAACTGGAGCGAGGCTGAACAGCTTATGAGAGAATACGCAGAAGCAAACGGACTCGGCGAGTACTCCTACTACGGCGGTACCGACGGCGTTGAAATGATCTTTGCAGTATACGACGAAAGCGGTAACCCCACTCTCTACAGAGTAGACCTTGTTACAGGCTTCGTTTCACCCTATTGATCCTTTGCCTTACGGAGGTAAAAAATGCAGACAAGACCTTGTCCCAACTGCGGTATGGACATCCCGCAGGATGCTATAACCTGTAAGCACTGCGGGGCATTGATGCTCACTTCCGATAACCCTATGTCGGACAACTACACTTCTGTAGTGCCTATCTATCCGAAAAGACACTACGGAAATGAGCCTTCCGATAAGTCAAGAAAGCCTGAGCCCGCTCCGCCGCCGCAGATGAATAATGCCTTCTCCGACAGCGTTTCCGAAGGCTTTTCGGCTGCTTACGATTCGTATAACAACTATAACAGGACTCCCGCATCTCAGCCCGAGTATAGTGAAGAACCGCCTGTTTACGATAACAGCGGATATGATCAGTATGATGACCTATCTGACGGATATCAGGATACTGACGGCGGAGAGGTTTACCCGGATCAGTCCTATGAAGACCCCGGCGATTATCAGGAAGGCGATGAGGTCTACTATGAAGACGAAGAGGTATATCAGGACGAGTACGACGACGATGATGACGACGATTACGAAGACGGCTCTGCTGCCCTGAGATACAGGAAAATACTCATAGCTGTACTCTGTATAATATTCATACTGCTCATCGTGCTGATAGTTCTTCTTGTTATCTCGAGAAGCGAACTTGCGGGCTTTACCAAAAAAGAAGGCGCTGATACGACCACCACTACCACAACGACAGCGGCTGCAGTCACCGAAGAAGATTCCTCGGAAGACGAAAGCTCGGAGGACGAATCTTCGGAAGACGATTCTTCGGAAGAAGACTCATCAGAGGATGAATCATCAGAAGATGAAGACGAATCAGAAGACGAGTCATCTGAAGAAGAGACCACGACCACTCGTGAGCCTCCCGCACCCGGTGAAATAATACCCGATCCCACAACTACACCCGAGCCTCAGACAACGACTCCTGCTCCTCGGACTACGACTACACAGCATACCACTGAGCCTCCGAAGACAGATCCACCTCAGACCGAGCCGCCTGTAACTCAGCCGCCTCAGCCTGAACCCGAGCCTGTGCCTCCCGACACTTCAGAGTTTGACCCGGGTACACCTGATGTATAATTTATGAGAGCATTTCCCGATAGGTGAACAAATTGTTGACCTGTCGGGAATTTTTTTTGCACCCTTAGTTATAATATACAAATGATGACAAGTAAAACCGCACAATTTGTGGGCTCGGATTTATTGCAATCCGACGAAAAATGTGATATAATAATACTTTGGAAAATGACGTATTTATGTGATAAAACGGTTTTTATGAAAGGAAGTCAGAGTATGATAAGAGAAGACCTGAGAAACGTTGCTATAATCGCGCACGTTGACCACGGCAAAACCACCCTCGTTGATGAAATGCTCAAGCAGAGCGGTACATTCAGAGAAAATCAGGCAGTTGAAGAAAGAGTAATGGACTCAAACGACATCGAGCGTGAAAGAGGTATAACCATTCTCGCAAAAAACACTTCGATAAAATACAAGGACGTTAAGATAAACATAATCGACACCCCGGGACACGCAGATTTCGGCGGCGAAGTAGAGCGTGTGCTGAAAATGGTAAACGGCGTTATACTCCTCGTTGACGCAGCCGAAGGACCTATGCCCCAGACACGTTTCGTTCTTCAGAAGGCTCTTGAGCTCGGTCATAAGATAATAGTCGTAGTAAACAAGATAGACCGTCCCGATGCCCGCCTTAACGAGGTAGGCGACGAAGTCCTCGAGCTTCTCATGGACCTCGATGCTACCGATGAACAGCTCGACAGCCCGATACTTTACTGCTCGGGCCGTGACGGCACAGCTTCAATGGACCCCAATCAGCAGGGCGAGAACCTTATACCTCTGCTCGACGAGATATTAAGCTATATCCCCGCCCCCGAAGTTGAGGACGAAGGACCCATGCAGTACCTTGTTTCCTCTATCGACTATAACGAGTATGTGGGAAGAATAGCTATCGGCCGTATCGAGCGCGGCGAGCTGAAGGTCAATCAGGAAGTATCAGTAGGCGACTACCACCAGACCAAGAAGGAATACCGCGGAAAGATCGTTACCGTTTACCAGATCGAGGGTCTTAACCGTGTTCCCTGCGAAAGCGCCAAGGCAGGCGATATCGTATGTATCAGCGGCCTTGAAAATATAACCATAGGCGACACCATCTGCGAATACGGCAGCTTCGAGCCGCTTCCCTTCGTCAAGATATCAGAGCCTACCGTAGAAATGACCTTCTCGGTAAACGACTCGCCCTTTGCAGGCAAGGAAGGTAAGTTCGTTACCTCGCGTCAGCTCCGTGACCGCCTTTTCAAAGAGCTTCTCAAGGACGTTTCTCTCCGCGTAAGCGAGACCGAGTCCACCGACAGCTTCCGTGTTGCAGGCAGAGGTGAGATGCACCTTTCCATACTTATCGAAAATATGCGCCGTGAGGGCTATGAGCTGGGCGTTTCGACTCCCCGTGTTCTTTATAAGGAA
>CADBTD010000202.1 GCA_902797535.1 uncultured Ruminococcus sp.
ACGATTTCTATATCGGTACTCTCAGGCAAAGAAAATACCGCCGCAAGAAGATAAACGGCAGTGATGAAAAATTGCAGGAAGTCGATCATATCGTTATCGCCAACAATCATCAGCCTATCGTGGATTACAAGCTGTTCTCCGTTGTTCAGGAACAGATGAAAGAGCGTTCACGTTCCAATTACAGAGGTGTCAAAAAGTTCGACAATGTCTACACAGGACATCTGTTCTGCGGTGACTGCGGTTCTCCCATGTTTTCCATGAGCCGTGGCGATATACCGCAAGCCTACCGCTGCGGAACATATCACAGGCGTGGCACAAAAGGCTGTTCTTCTCACCACACAAGAGTGGATATGCTGGACGAACTGCTGAAATCATTTGTTCAGAAGGTCAAAGACAATTCCGAAGCTATGCTTGAACAGCTGCAAGAGTCTATTGACAAAGAGCAGAAAGAAACCTCGTCAAGCAAAACAGTAGTGGAAGTCCTTTTACAAAGGATAGAGGACATCAAGACCGAGCTGAAATTCCTTGCCCGTCAACACGTAAAGGACATCGCCAAGCATCCCGAACGTGAGGATATGCTCGAAGAAGTCTACCAAGAGCAGGTCGATGATCTCATGCAGCAGATAGAAGGCTTCCGCAATCAGATACAGCTTGCCACCGATAAGCACAATGCGATCATAACTATGAACCGAACTGCACAGACGGTCATGGAGGTCTTTGATACAATCATAAACAAAGACAGCCTGACGAAAGCCGATGTGGATTTCATTCTTGACCGCATTGACGTTTACACCGACCACATTGATATCAAGCTCAAAGCCGATATTGATACGCTACTGCGTACAGGTGTTCCCGAAGAACTTCAAGAGGAAACAATCGGGGTATCCGCAAATTTTAAGCAAGGCACTAAGAAAGCCGACAAACTCACACCTATCGCCCAAGTACGCACAAGCAAGGGCGAGATTCTTAGTGTCAATGTTATCAGTGAGGGCGACCCGCTCGAAATATATACAGGCTCGGAGGGCGAAGTGGTATTCAAGAAATACAGCGCAGTCAACGAACTGGAAAATGCATCGGAAGCCTGCGAGGTGATATCAAAACTCGGAGGTGCACCTGCAGTGGTCTTCGACAGGGACCACGTTGTTGCGGTGGCAGGCGTGAGAAAAAAGGAATTCAGCGAACGCCGTGTTTCAGCGGCACTTGAAGATCTGCTTGAAAGCCGCAGTTCATTTGCTATGACCGAAAGCGGCTCAAAACTCAGACCTATCGAGGGAATGGACAGCAGCGCCCTTGCCGTCACACCTATAATCTCATCGGGAGATGTGGCGGGCGCAGTGGCTTTCGTGGCAGGTTCAGATGACTCAAAGGCTTCCGAAAAACAGATAATGCTCGCAAAAGCGGCGGCTATGTTTCTCGGAAAACAGATAGAAACGTAAAATGAAAAAAGTTCTGCCCCTGCGAGCAGAACTTTTTTCTGTATGTGTATCTTGTTCCGGCTTATTTTCTGATGAGCTTTACTAATATCGATGCACTCATTGCTGCAAGAAATACAAAGGGAAGTGTTCCGAGATAGCAGATGTTGAGTATCCATATGCCCTTGACTGCGATGATTACTGCTGCGGCAAGCGCTGTAGCTATGCTTGCGGGGATAACGGCTTTCTTTATGTCGGCTTTGTTTGCGCTGAAAAGCGACGAGCCTGCCCATACTGCGATAAGCGTTGTGAATGAGTCTATCTTGTCGGGGTGGAAAAGCAGCAGTCCTATCATCAGCGCACAGGCAAGGATAGCGGTGATGCTCTCTGCTATCAGTAAACCTCTGCTCTTTTCGGTCTTGGTGCTGTTTGCGGTCATGGTGTCTGCGGTCATAGTGTTCATGTTAAAGTTTTTCATTTGTGATTCCTCCGTGTTATATAGGTTTAGTTTTTTTGTTTTCGGGACCTTTCGTCCTTTTCTGATACCAGTATAACACGGCTTGGTCAAGAAAGCGGTAAGCAAAAAGTATAGATTTGGTAAAGATATGCTTCAAAATATGTAAAGACTTTACTTCCCTGCAAGACCCTTCAGCACAGCCATGCGCTCTCTTATGCTGTCGGCAAACTGCTCGTCGGTGTACTTCGGGTCACGGCAGGAAAGCCATACACCGCAGGGCACCTTGCCGCACTCGCCGCAGTTTTTTAAGCCATGTTCGGTCACACAGCAGTGATATATGCTGCACTCCTCTCCGTCAGCGCAGTGAAAGACCTTGCCCGAGCACGCATTGCACCCGCTGCACATACCTGCCTCAAAGCAGTAACACTTTGAACATTCCGTTCCGCATATGCTTATATCTTCGTTCATGTATGATACCTCCGTATATTTGATTTTCAGACTGTGTCTGCGTATATATCATACCATATTTTCACGGATCTGTATTGTAAAAATGCGACATCACCTGTGGGCTGCCTCAAACGCCCTTGACGGCGTCATAAGATGCCTTCTGCGGAAATCATTCATCAGATGCGCCTGGTCGGAATAACCGTACCTTTCCGTCAGGTCAAGCAGTGACCCCCGCCCGAAAAATATATCCTGCCACAGCATCTGATACCGTATGAGAGAACAGAATGTCTTTGGCGATATGCCTGTGTGACAGGAAAATATCCTTTCAAGCTGTCTTCCCGATAAGGCGCTTTTCTCTGCGAGGTCGGCAAGCCTTGCCCTGCCGTGGGATATCACCGTGTCGTATACCGCATTCATAAGGTCTGCACGCACCCTGAAGGTGTCGAGCCGCCCGTAAAGAACAGCCTCGGCTTTTTTGGCACGCTCATCAAGGGACTCTGTGCTTTCGAGTATCGTCATAAGCTCTGCTCTGAGCCCCGCAAAGAAATCATCGGGGTCATACACCATTCCCATACTGCCGTCAAAGGGTCTGTCGGAAAACATAGCCGTCGTCCAGGCATAAAACCTTATGCCGAAGACCGACCTCACCGCACCTCTGCCGGGACTTTCGGTGTAGTACCCCTCGCTGTCGGCCGCACAGAATGCGCTGACGGTGCGGCCGGTCATCATATCCTGCCTGATTATTATATCCATGCAGGTGTCGGGTATCACCAGCTGTGACCTTTCACACGCCTCCTCGCAGACGGGTATACTGCTGCCCCAGAAGCATCTTATGAAAGGCCGCATCTCCGCCGAAGGCAGTACCTCGGCATATGTGCTGTCACATCTTAAAGGGAACGCCGTGACGGGAAAATATCTCGCCGCAAGCTCTTTGTACCCGTTCATCTGCCGCACCTCCCTCAAAACTGTTTTCACTATGATATCATAACTTTTCGTACTTGTCAAGAAAAAAGCAGACCCGTGAAAGAGTCTGCTCATCATATCATTATTCAGCCGCCGAAGCCTTTGCCTCGTCGATGTAGAAATCGGTCAGGCTGTCGGGGGACTCAACATAAAGTATAAGGTTCTTCGCACCCTCCGGAATCGTGTAGCTCAGGTTTTCAAGTGTCACCCACTCGCCGCTCTCAGCATCCGCGATCGCTACCTGGTCATAGTTCTCACCGTCGATCGTGTACTGCATGGTCAGCTTCATCTGTGCCTTTTCGCCGCTGTTCTGCATCACCTTTACGCTGAAGCTGTAGGTGCTTCCCGCCTTGTATACCTCGGGGTCGAGCATTATGCAGGCACCGTTCCAGTTATCCTGCCTGCCGCTTACGAACAGCGAGCCCTCGCCGTCGGAAGCGTTGTCGGTGGTCTGTGCCGCCTGTGCGCCGCCTCTCGGCAGCCAGTCGTCCTCGCCGTCCTCAAAGCCGCACTCAAAGAAGCCTGCTCCGCCTGTCATAACGGGGACTTCATCGCCGCCGTCAGCCGCAGCCTCATTCACGGTCACCTCTATGTCGTCGGCTTCCTTGTACTCGCCGCCTATGTTCAGCTCGTTCTTGTACACCGTCGCCTTGCCTGCCGACTGATAACCCTCTATGGTAAGTGCTATCTCATACATCTTGCCCATTTCAAGGCCGCACTGCTTCCATGCATCGAAGTGCTTTGATATCGAGATAGTGCCTTCCAGCTTAGTGCCGTCGCCTGTCGGCTTTGCCTTTCTTACGCTCCAGTACTGGTCAAAGGTCTTTGTGCCGTCTATCGAAGGCTGCTCATATCTTGTGGTCTTGTAGATGTCGTACTCTTCGCCGTCCACCGTTACGGTGCCCAGCGAAGAGGGCGCTCCGGGCGGTCTCCAGCTTCCCCATGATTCTACGATGTAGAATTCTATCAGCGGATCTCTCGTCCAGCCGTAAACGCACATATATGAGTTTCCGTCGGGCTGATAGTCAACACCGAAATCAATGGATACGTTTCCCAGCTCCTGATAGGTCTTGGTGCAGTCGAATTTCTGTCCTCTGCGGAAAAGAGCGTTGTTTATATTGCCCCACTCGCAGGAGAACGTTCCTCCGTCTGTCACCGTAAATGTAGTGTCGCCGTTATCCTTCCACAGCTCATAGTCATAACCGTCAGCTGTTCCCGTGATGTTTTCCGTGAACACCTGTCCCTCCGACTCGCTCTGAGCAGCTGCCTGACTTTCCTCAGACTGCTTTGACGAACTGTCGGGCTTGCTTTCGCTCTCACTTCCGCAGCCCGAAAGGATGCTTCCGGTCATACACATAAGCACGGCCGCTGTGCCGAGCCTTTTCAGTATGCCCTTTTTCATTCGGGTCATTACCTCTCTTTCATATGTATCTGCAATCTGAATATACCATATCGGTGCTGTTTATTCAAGGCTTTTTTTGTCATCAGAAAGCCGCCTCTTATCGTTATTTGCGATGTGTTCATTTTTTACGATCAGCTTGACCATAGTCGAATATTTACGTCATAAAACTTACCCACTACTGATACCAAAAGCCCGTGAGCGAAAATGCTCACGGGCTCTTTCATTATGTCTGTGTCATGCTGTTATCACAGCCTGCCCAGCGCGTGCTTTGCGGCTATCATGCCGAAGGTGTAGCACCTGCCGAGCGAAAGTCCTGTCTGGTGGAAGGGGTAGTCAGCGCCGCCGTAGAATGGTCCGCCGAGATTTCCCACACAGTACAGACCGCTGACAGGCTTGCCGTCAGCGTCAAGCGCCTGACCGTTTTCGTTGGTGATGACACCCGATACCTCTGCCGATACTCTGATGTGCTTTCTTGCACCCCAGAATGGCGGCTTCTCTATCTTGTGCATATACTTCGAGGGCTTGCCGAAATCGGTGTCAACGCCCTTGTCGCAAAGCTCGTTGTAGCGGTCTACCGACTTCTTCATCTCATCATAGGGAATGTCAAGCTCCTTCGCAAGCTCCTCAAGAGTATCGCACCTGTGCAGGTCGATAAGGTTCCTGAATACGCCCTGCGGATTCTCGACTGCGCCGGGTATGAACTTTTCCATCACAAAAGGCGGTACCGGGCCGTCAACGAACTCGTCCTTGCCCCAGTTCATATAGTCGCTGTCGTATATGGCGCAGTACCAGCCCTTTGAGCCGCTTTCACGGTGCTCGGGGTCAAGCATACTGCCCTTGTAGGAAGGCTGATATTTCAGCAGATTTCCCATATAAACAAAGCCTGTGTACTCGTTTGTGAAGCGCTCGCCGTTCATGTTGAGATACAGGAACGGCTCTTCAAACATCAGCGCCGAGTCAAAGTCGTGCATCATCTTCGTGTGCCCGAGCGGCTCCATCTTTGCGCCTGCGCTTATCGCAAGCACATGACCGTCGCCCGTCTTGCCGAACTGCTTTTTGTCAAAGTCGGCAATGTCGGGACACCAGCGGGCTACCATCGCATTGTTGTTGGTGTAATCGCCCGTTGCGAGTATCACAGCCTTTGAAGCGTTGAACTGTATGTACTTTCCCTCGCTGTTCTTCGCAATGACACCCGTTACCTTTTCTCCGTCGGTCACAAGCTGTACCGCAGGTGTCGAGCAGAAAAGCTCAAGGTCATCGCTCTTCTTTTTTATATTGTCAACTATGTTTCTCAGCGCATTTCCCACATTCTTCGGCTTTGGTCCTACCCAGGGCGCCCAGAAATAACAGTGGTCATCGCCGTAGTCGTATATGTCCTCTCTGTCCTTCCACAGTCCCGTAAAGTCGCCGCTGGTGCTGCGGAATGCAAACAGTCCGTTTCCGTCATTGAGCAGCTTTGCGCTGTCGGTGTTGCTGTCCACCTTGCTGCCGTCGCCGTATTCAGTTTCAGAGGTCAGTCCCGCTCTGTTCAGGAACCACATCATCGCCTCTTCGGAATGCTCCGCATAAGCCCTCAGCTGCTTTGTATCTGCACGCCAGTCGCAAAGACCGTTTGTGTGGTGTATCCACTTTGCTATGCCTGCTTCCGTCGAGCGTGACTTGATTATCGCAGAACCGCAGTTTCCCTGAGATACAACTCCCGATTCCTTCTGCAAAAGCGCTACCTTTGCGCCCAGCTCGGCTGCCCAGCCTGCGGCGGGTACTCCGGCTGCGCCCGCACCGACTACCACGATATCATAATCTTTCGTTTCGTCGGGGACGATGCTTCCAAGCTCACATACCGAGCCTTCCACTTCCTCTGCTGTCAGCCCATCGGGCACAGCAGGTCTTGTACTTGACATTTGCTATCATCCTTTCCTGTGCGGCGTATGACCGCATGATTTTTATCCCTTTTATTTCAGCTCTCACGGGCAGTCCGTGAGACGCTTTTTATCACAGCATTTTCCGCATTATGACCTGTCCGTTCTCCCTTGCGGCTTCGGCAAATCCCGCCTTCAGGTACAGCCCCACGGGACCGTGATAGTCAAAGTCATCGCGTCCCTCCGAAAGCTTTGCATAACCCTCGACTGCCACATAGCCTTTCTCTTTTGCATCGCTGCATACTCTGCTGATGAACGCCGAAGCTATGCCCTTTCCGCGATACTCGGGCGCTATCTCGAAGCACACTATCGAAAAGGTCTTTCCGCAGCTTTGCTTTCTTGCAAAGTCGGGAACGAACCCCGCATAGCTGTCTCTGTCGGCGGCGTTGCACCACCCCACGGATACTTCTCCGTCATAGGCAAGATAGCCGTGTATCATATTATTTCCGAGCATCTGCACAGCGTACCTTCGCACCGTTTCCTTCACGCCGAAAGTCCCGAACTCGCCCACCATCTTTCTGATGCTCTCTTCGTCCTGATTTGGCGAAGTGCAGTAACAGGGACCGTTCGGATTGCCGTCGGTAAAGGCGCGGTTATCGAAAAAATCGAGATAGTCGTCATTCAGCTCTGCCGTCAGGGGTCTTATTGCAATTGTTTTCATCAGCGCTTCCTCAATAAACAAGTCACGCCGCACAAAGCGGTCTTGATAAAGATATGAGACAGAAGATACACTTCGATATCTCTTATCTGAAATAATGTCTGTATTATTGATTATACCATATTTTGCCTTAACAGTCAAGTCACAATTTGTGTAATATCTCAATATATCGCATATTTTTTACAGTTCCACCACAGCAGTCGCTATCTTTCTCCGGAACATCTCATCATGCTCAACAAATATCATCGTCGGCTGATATTCCAGCAAAAGCTGCTCTATCTG
>CADBTD010000203.1 GCA_902797535.1 uncultured Ruminococcus sp.
CTATATGCCTTCTGATGAATCCGTGACCAAGTATTTTCTTTATGGCACGGTGTTTCTGTCTGATCTTCATATCAAGCAGAACGCTGCTGAGGAAAACTGCTGTACAGTAGACTGCCGCCGCCGAAATAAGCATCGCATATATCATAAGCATAGATTTTTTCTCTTTGATATATTCTTCGGCACGCTGATGCGCGGGACATATGTCAAGGGCTGTGGATCGTATATCAAGCCTGTCGAGCGTTCTGTATGCATATTCCTTGTCCGATGGGGTCACGATCTCCTGTGCGCCGAAATAATCGTAGTCGGCGCTGTGGGGAACATATACTATTATGGGTGAGCTCATGATATCAAAGCTATAGTTTGCGCCGAAGCGAAGTGAAGGATCCTCATGACCGAACACTGCTACGTCGGCTTGTTTGTAGTTTATCGTTTCGGTAAAGGAAGATATATCTTCCGCACAAAGAGTGTATTTCATCCATTTATTGATCTTATTCAGGTCTGCACGGTAATAACTGTCAGGTATCAGCACGGTAATACGGTCTTTACTGAGTATCGTACCTGTCTGCGCCTCGATATACCCTGCTGCATCGTCCGAGGCGAGCACCGCATTCATGCTACGTGAATGTTCTTTGTCCTGCATCATGTAGAAATTATCAAAGGCATGGAGCAGAAACATCCCGCTGCTTTCGTCCATATCTTTTATAAAGCTGTTGTAATCCTCTAATTCCCTGTCTATCAGCTGAGAGACAGGGTCATCTTTTTGTATGTAACTGCTGCTGTAAGCTTCGTCTATCTGCTGTGCCCAGTACGGGCTTTCGCTCAGTTCGATGACATTATATCCGTCAAAACGGTCACGGAATGCTTCGGCGGACTTTATCCTGCTGCTGTCTCCGGAAAAGTTCACCGATATCCCTGCAAGAGATATGAGCAGTACTGCCGAAACCAGTTTCAGTGCATAATTAATAGGCAGAAACACCGCCGAATCTTTGCTGTTTTTCAAGGCTGCACATACATCTGTGACGTAAAGGAAAAGGTACATCATTGCATTCAGTATGCACGATGCCGCAAGGTATGCGCAAATATCTCTCTCAGCAAGGACTATTCCCGTATGCCGTCTAAGAATTGCCGCAGCTGTGATGCCTGTAAGCAGATAAAAAAGAGTATCCCTGAGCTGATACCGTATTATCTGAGAGGTCAGGCTGTGTCCAAGTGTAAGTTTAATACACGTTACACGCTTTACGCTCATTATGTCGTACAGGGTAAGAAGCAATATCAGAGCTAAACATCCGACACCAATGGGCAGTGCGGTATTCTCATACTCCATCTGTCCTAAGTCTTCGATATAGTATTTCTCCGACAGTTCCTGTTTGAATGAATAGATATCCCCCTTTTCGGGAACATACTGAAACACGGTGATCATTTTGTCGGCGCAGTCTTCTTCCACATCGGATATCTCTTTTATATCAAGGTCATATGAGGAGTCAGTCATGGTATCGAAAGTACATGGCTTTATACCAAGCAGACTGCTTATATACGGCATATCTCCCGAAGTACAGCAATAGGTCTCTTTCTCACACTCACCATACTCATAAACGGTAAAGAATCCGCATACATCATACTTGTCGGACAGGGCAAGTATATCCTGCGACAGCTCTTTTCCATCGTATATCTTTGAAAAAAATATATTCCCTAATCTTCCGCAGGCCCTGTCGATATATCGGCTGTATGCTGTTTCGCCGCAGAAAACGAAAAAACATAGTGTGAGCACAGCGAACACCGAAAATTTTATCTTTGTTACCATATTTTTCTCCGCTATTATCCGAAACAAGGCAAAGACAATACTGCCTTTGCCTCATATCGGAGATCAGACTTCAGCGAGTATCGGTATACCCGTCAAAGTACAAGTATTTCATTCTCAATAATATCTTTTAACTTCATTATTTCAGGCATAAGATCATTTAAAACTGCTTTATCATCAGCAGATAATTCGGGAATATCCTTGTTTTTCAGCAGTATGTTTCCTTCGTTATCTATCTTGAATCCAATTTGGTGATAAGAAATACTTTCTTCCGGTGATACTTCATCGAGATATATATAGTATGCAGGTCTGCCGTTTTCTGTCAGATATGCATTGATATAATAGTAGTAGAGTTTATCGCTTAATGAAGTTTTAAGAGGAATACTGCATTCCATATCACTGGTAGCATCAAGCACTATGCCAAAATGCATGTCATCGGGCTCGGGCTTTGTGTATCTTAGCATACATTTATATGTGCCGTCATCATACTTAACATAACGGATATCCTTATCCCTTGAATAAGATGTTTTCTCATCGATATTATTCTTTTCAAGAAAGCCTATATAATATTTATCGTAGAACTCCAGCCATCTTTCATGCTTTTTTATTCCATAAATAATAAAAATCGTCGTGACTGTAATTATAACGGCAGCAAATGCTATTGCAGCGGTTTTAAAAGAGATTTTTTTGACTGATTTTTCTGATATTTTAAGCATGACAGATAAACCTTTCCATAAACTTATATAATATAGTATCCTTCAAATCTTGCCATTTTGTTCTTTAGTGTGATACAGCCTGTCTCAACAGAATAGCCTGATACTTTTTTGGACTGCTTTGCCTTTCCGCCCGAAACTACTCTTGCATAATGCTTATTGCACGTACCTTTTTCAGATGTGCATTTTACTCCTGCACCTTTGGTATATGATGCATATATAGATCCTCTGTATCGTCCGTTACGATTAATATCCGCTACCCATCTGTAAGAAGCTGTCCGGTAAGTTCCGTCTGGCAAATGAGTCAGCCAGTATTCGCTGCGGTTTAAACCTCCGCATACCTCAACAGCACTTGCATCGATCGCCGATACCCCTGCCATAGACATCATCATCACTCCGCTGAGCGGAAATTGTTTCGCATTTTATTATACATCAAATCATTTAACTTTTCAATATGCATATTTTCCAAATATGCGGCAAAATATTCCTGAAAAATCATTTTGTTTTTGATATCACATTTTGTGAACTGAATATTTATAAATGCCGGTATGAAAATTCGATCTTGAGGATCATGCACTCC